>PMCY01000261.1:0-1777 GCA_003154255.1 Candidatus Aminicenantota bacterium
GCCGCGGCGGACTTCACCTCGACCGATCCGGCGCTCGTCGCCTCGGTCATCGCCCGCATCGGCCCGGCCGAAATCCTGCGCTTCTTTCATGAGCTGGGATTGGAGACGGTCTCGGACGGCGGGCGCGTCTATCCGGCCGCCGGACAGGCCGCGTCCGTGCTGAAGGTTCTGCTCCTGGAAATCGGGCGGCTGGGCGTCGCCTTGGAGGTCGATTTCGAGGCCGCAGCCGTCGAATGCCTCCCCGGCGGGTTTGTCCTGTCCGCACGCGACGGCCGGACGATCGAGGCCCGCCGGATCGTCCTGGCCGGCGGCGGCCGTTCATACCCCGCCTTGGGCTCCAACGGCAGCGGCCACGAACTGGCCCGGAAAATAGGACATCGAATCATCCCTCCGGTTCCCAGCGCCGTTCCGCTCCTGGTCAAAGACCACCTATGCCATGTCCTGCAGGGGCAGCGCATACGGGCCCGCACCTCGGCTCTGCTTGGAGGGCGGATCGTCCAGGAAGCCCAAGGTGAACTCCTCTTCACCGCCTACGGCCTGTCGGGCACCGCCGCCCTGGACGTCAGCGAGAGCCTGTCCATCGCCCTGCACCGCGACGGGCGGTCGGACGCGGCCCTGTCCGCCGATCTGGTTCCCTTCATGACGGGCGAGCGATTGGCCGGCGAGATCAGGCGGCGGATCCAAGCCGGATGGGCGGAATCCGACCTGTTGTCGGGGATCCTACCGGAGAAATTCGCGGTCCTGACGCACAGCTTGCCCGGCTCTGCAGACCGCCCTGACGCCGCGGCGGCGTTTGCGGCCGGACTCAAGGACAAGCGGTTCGATGTGCATGGGACGCGCGGCTGGAACGAGGCCGAATTCACCTCCGGCGGCGTTGACGCGCGGGAAATCGAGCCGGTGACGCTCGAATCGAAACTCTGCCGCGGGCTCCATCTTGCCGGCGAAATCCTGGACGTCCAGGGCCCTCGCGGAGGATACAACCTGGCCTGGGCCTGGGCCTCGGGACTCGTCGCGGGCGAGGAGGCCGCCAAGCCGTGAAAGTCTTTCTGACCGGCGGATCGGGTTTCATCGGACGCCGCCTGTCGGCCGCCTTGGCCGCCCGGGGCGATGAGGTCACGGTGCTGACCCGGTCGGCCAACGGCCGCGCGGACGGGGCGGGAATCGCCTTCATCGGCGGCGATCCCCGGCTTCCCGGAGATTGGCAGCGGGAAGCGGCCGCGGCCGACGCCGTCATCAACCTGGCCGGCGCCTCGATCTTCGGCCGCTGGACCCGCCGCCGCAAACGGTCCATCCTGGAGAGCCGGACGGCGTCGACCGCGAATATCCTTTCGGCGCTGGCCGCCCGGAAAAACACGAAGCGAGGCGTCCTTATCAACGCCTCGGCGGTCGGCTATTACGGTTTCCACGGCGACGAAGTCATCGACGAGAGCGCGTCGCACGGAAGCGATTTCCTGGCCGGCGTTTGCGCGGCCTGGGAGAGTGCCGCCCGCACAGCGGCCGTCCCGAATGGCCGCGTCGTCCTGGCCCGCTTCGGCCTCGTCCTCGGCGAAAAAGGCGGAGTCCTGCGAAAGATGCTGCCCCTGGCCCGGCTGGGATTGGGCGGCCCGCTGGGAAGCGGAAAGCAATGGTTTCCCTGGGTCCACATCGACGACCTGGTCGGCGCCCTGCTGTTCCTCCTGGACCGGGACGGCCTCGAGGGTCCATTCAACTGCTGCGCCCCGAACCCCGTCCGGAACCGTGACTTGGCCCGGGCTCTAGGCCGCGCCCTTCATCGGCC
>PMCY01000261.1:1806-10687 GCA_003154255.1 Candidatus Aminicenantota bacterium
CATGTCCCGGATTTTCCGTCGCGTTGAATCCCCCGGCCCGGAAGAGTAGAATATCGACACTTATTGAAAGGAGAGAAAATCATGAAGAAAGCGATACTGTTCGTGGTCCTGGCGGCCCTGGTCCTGTCCCCGGTCTTGGCCCAGACCAAGCTCGACGTCAAGACAAAGATGAAGGAGAAGTTCGACCTGAAAGGCGTCAAGCACGGAGTCATCTTCTACTTGGAGAAAGACGGTTACAAAATCGTCGATCTGAAGCCCGAGTACGCGGTGTGGCTGCTCAACTTCGACGAGAAGAAGGTGGACGCCAACAAGTACGCCATCGCCTTCACCATCAAGATCGAGACGCCCAAGCTGTTGGGCGAGGGCGACGTCCTGGCCCAGAAGGACATCAAGGGCGACTTCACCTTTGACCCCAAGACCCTGGACACCGACAAGGGCTTCGTCGATTTTATCAAGGCCAAGGTCAAGGATATGAAGGAAAAAGACCAGATCGAGGCCATGCAGATCGGCAAGCTGGCCGCGGACGAAATCAAAGCTCTCTTGGCCACGCTTAAAAAATAGCAACCGCGGCCGGCGGGCTTTCCGCCCGCTTTACTTGATGACCATGAAGAGGATTTCCTTGTTGTTGTTGTCTTCATGGCTCTCGGTGATTTGGGCGTAAACGTCCAGGGTGCATTTGTAATTGTGCGAGCCCAGCGCGCCCGGAGTGTAGGGCCCCAATCCCCGCAGGGGCTTTCCGGCGCCCAGATCACCCCAGGAATTGTTCCACTTCATGACGCCGTCGATGTAGAACCCCAAGGTCCAGAGACCCTTCACGTTCCCCGGACCGTCGTTGCCCAAATCGCAGACCATCCAGACCTTGACGCCCTGCTTGAGGCTCGTGGTGATGGGAACCAGCGGGGAGACATTGGGATTTTCGACCCACTTGGCAAACCAGATCTTGCGAATGACCAGGTCGGGCTTCAGGAGCAGGATCCCCGCGTTGGGATCCAAGGGCGCCTTCTTGATCGTCTGATTTGTCTGTGGTCCAGCGGCCGCGTTCGGAATAACCGCCGCCAATACCAGAAGGGCAAGACAAAGGCCGGCCAGGGGACGTTTGTTCATGATGAACCTCCTTCGACCCATCCCATTCTCGTCCTCGATTCTAGTCCGCCGGAGGATTCTTTTCAACGTTATGAACCTGGTNNTCAGAAAGCGCCCGCGCTCCGCTTCGACGGTCAGCGGGCCCTGCGCGACATCGAGACCCAGATGAAAATGGGACCGCGGACGGTCGGCAGCCGGGCCCACGCCCAGGTCGTGGATTGGATGGTTGGGGAGCTCAAGAGCGCCGGCTGGACGGTTGAGATCCAGGAAACGCCCTACAACGGATTCAAGATCCGCAACGTCGCCGGTAAACGCGGCGCGGCCAAGCCGTGGATCATTTTAGGCGCCCACTTCGACTCGCGCCTCTGGGCCGACCAGGACTCCGACCGGAGCAAGCGCAAGAGTCCCGTCCCCGGGGCCAACGACGCCGCGTCCGGCGTGGCCGTCCTGCTCGAATTGGCCCGCGTCCTGCCCAAGGACATGGACAAGCGGATCGAGCTGGTTATGTTGGACGCGGAGGACAATGGCGACATCCCCGGCTGGAACTGGTGCCTGGGATCGGAGGTCTACGCCTCCCGCCTGGCGGGGAAACCCGACGCCGTCGTCATCATCGACATGATCGGCGACGCCGACCTGAACATCTACAGGGAGCGCGCCTCCGACCAGGGGCTGACGAGCGAGATCTTTCGGACCGCCGCCCGGCTGAAAATCCCCCAGTTCATCAATGAGCTGAAATACGAGATGGACGATGACCACATCCCCTTCCTGCGGCGGGGCATCCGGGCGGCCGACCTGATCGACTTCGATTATCCGTACTGGCACACAACCGCGGACACGGCCGACAAGGTTTCGGCGGCCAGCCTGCAGGCGGTCGGCGACGTCCTGCTGGCCTGGCTGACGGAGGGCCGCTGACCGTGTTTACCAGCGGTCGGTGCGGAACGGCCCGGCCGGCAAGCCTTCCTTATTGAACAGGTTGGGCACGGCCATCTGGTGCCAGCCGAAGCGGACCGCCCGCGGCGCCGCCACTCGGGGGCTGTGGACGATCACAGTCGGACCGTCGATCTCGGCGATCGCTTTGTAGAAAATGTGGTCGTCCCCGGCGATCTCGAACCATCGAAGGCCCGGGCCGTCGCCGATCATCAATCCGCTCCCCGTCGAATCGAAGGAGACGCGGATCTTTCCGTTTTCCAGGGCCATCGATTTGTAGAGCGGGCCGGACGAGACCAGGCCCGTTTCTCCATAGGTTTTGGCCCGGGCCAGCAGGGCCAGGCGCTGACCGACCTCTTTTTTATTGCGGGGGTGGATGTCCATCAGCTCGGTGATATCGGTGATCACGGCCATGCCGGTATGGGGCAATCTCAGGACATTCGCCTGGGCCTCCCAGAGCAGGGGCAGACGGAGGAAATCAGGAACGTCGCCGTCGGGAATCTCGCGGTTGTAGGCATAGTAATAAGGCGCGATTTGAACATAATAAAATGGAAAATCACCCTCCTGCCAGACGGTCCGCCAGCCCCGGATCAAGGCTTCCATTTTCTTTTCGTAGGCCAGACAATCGTTGCGGTTGTTCTCGCCTTGATACCAGATGGCTCCGCGGATGGCGAACGGGACCAGGGCGTGGATCATGCCGTTATAAAGCGCGGTCGGCGTCTGGGGCGAATCGAAGGGGTTGTCCGGCTCGGCGGGCTTGTCCGGAATCGTCCCCGCTCCAGCCAGGGCCGTGCGGGCGTCCCGGACCCAGCTGTCCCAAGCCGGCATCATCTTGGCCAAGGCCGTCCGATAGGCGGCCGTGCTTTTCTCCGCCGCGGCCAGATACGGTCTTGTCTCGGGGACGGCGGCGAATCCCGCGGGCGGCGTCCAGGGCTCGATGTCCGTCCCGCCCCAGGCCGATTCGATGAGGCCGACGGGAACGCCCAGCCGGTTATGCAGCTCCAGGCCGAAATAATAAGCAACCGCCGAAAAAGAAGCCGCCGTCTTGGGCGTACAGGGCATCCATTTGGCCTCGACGTCGGATAGCGGCACGGCCGAAGTCTTCTTGGGCACGTTGAACAGCCGGATCATCGGATCGTCGGCCCGCAGGACTTCCGGAGTGGAGCTGAACGTCGAAGCCAGCCAGAATTCCATGTTGGATTGCCCGGAACAAAGCCAGACTTCGCCGGCCAGGATGTCCTTCAGAACAACAGGCGCACTTTTCGATCCGGCCACCGTCAATTCCAAGGGGCCGGCGCCGGCTATGACGGCGGGCAGGACGATCTGCCAGCGGCCGTCCGCCCCGGCGGTCGACCGGGCCTCCTGCCCGGCCAAGCGGGCCGTGACCGCCTCTTGCGGGACCGCCCAGCCCCAAATGATGACGGGCTTATCCCGTTGGATGACCATATGATCCCCGAATACGGCCGGCAGGCGGATGGCCGCCCCGGCAAATGCGCTGAATAGAATTCCGATCGCCAGGGCCGACACGATTTTAAAGCAAGGTCTCGTTGCGGTCTTCATGAATCGATTCTCCTGTCAAAGCACGATCGACCATAATTTACCTTTTTTCGCCCCCGGCTTGAAGGGGCGCCATTTTTGACAGCCCCGACGCCCGGTGTTAACTTATATACAGGGCAGATCGTATCCGTCAGTGAACGAGGAACCGACGATGAAAAAATATCTCGTTTTGCTTCTGGCCGGCGGATTGGCCGCGGCGGGGGCGGCTTGGACCCAGGAAAAGGATTTTTCCCTCCTGCAGAAATATAAAACGGTTGAAAGCCGGATCGAAAAGGCTCAGTCTTATTTCGGCAAGGACAAGCGCGAGGCCTGCGAAAGGGAGCTCGACGCCGTCCTCGCCGTCATCCGCGACCATCACGAGGCGCTCCATTTGCGTTCGGTTCTGGCCTACAAGAAGGGCGATTTCACCGCCGCCCTGGAGAACATCGCCGCGGCCAAGGCCGGCTACGTCCGGATGCGCGAAGCGTACCTGTTGTTCCAGGCCGAGAAGGCCAAGCGGCTCCAGGACGACGGCGTGCCGGTCTCGGGCGCCGAAGGCAACAACGTCGATGCCTCGGCCTTGCACCTGGCCCGCGGCCAGAACCGCTGTCAGATCGGCGAATACCTTATCACCACCAAATCGAGCGACGACCGGGACAACACCCGGGGCGAGGCCCTCGGCTCGGGGGAAGCGCTCAAGCCCGTGCCCGCGGAATACGATTTCTTCCAGGGCAATTGCCTGTTAAAGCTGGGGCGTGCCGCTGAAGCGGAAGGACGCTACAAGGCCGCCTTGCGCGCCGATCCAAAACACGCCGGAGCGGCCAACAATCTGGCTAATCTCCTCTACGCCGGCGGCCGGCCCCAGGAGGCTCGCGCCGCGATCCAGGAGGCGGAAGCCAACAGCGTCGAGATCAACCCCGGGCTGAAAAAAGCCGTGGAGAAGGCCTGCGCCAAGTAATCATTTTTTCGGCTTGAGGAAGGGGTTGTCGGCCGCTTCGTCCATGATCGTCGTGGACGGTCCATGGCCCGGATAGACCCAGGTGGTCACCGGAAGGGACAACAATTTCCGCCGGATGCCCGCGACCAGTTCCGCCTGGCGGGTGCTGCGTTCCCCTTCCGAATTCCCATACGGCTTGCCGATCGAACCCTTGAAGAGAGTGTCCCCGGATAATAGATTATCGCCGGCCAGGAAACAGACACCGCCCGGCGTATGGCCGGGAGTGGAGATCACCCGGACCGAGAGGCTGCCGAAGACCGCCATGGAATCCCCATCCAGCCATTCCTCGGGCCGGTTTTCGGTAGGGCTGAACAGGCCGGCATCGCCGCGCGGGCCGGCTATTTTGGCTTTATACAGGTCGGCGAAATGGCGGCCGCCTCCGATGTGATCATCGTGCGCATGCGTATAGAGGATCTTGCGCACGACCAGCTTTTTTTGGGCCACATAAGCGGCGATGCGCGGATCGGCCGCCCCGGGATCGATCAGGACGGCGTCGCCCGTGGCCGGGTCGGACAGGACATAGGCATTCTCGGAAAACGGGTTCCTGCCGTCCCCGGCATTGACGATGAACTTCTTGACCGCATAATCCGCCCCGGCCGCCGCCGGGACGCAAAGTCCGGCCACGAGGACGGCCAAGGCGAAAAAGCCCAGGCTCCGCGCCCAGCAGCCGGTCACGCTTCCTCGATAACCTTCCAGCCGGCCGCATCGGCCAACGCCTGGATGGGAACCTTAAAGTCGCCATAGGCGGTGACCCGGTGCCAGCCCCAGACGTCCCACATCGTGAAGAGCTTTTCCATATCGCCGACGGGTTGGGCTACGAGCTTCGTCCGGCAGGCCCGGTCGTCGGGNNGTGGTCATGAAGCCGGCCGGCAGGATAGAGCGGATGGACGCGCCCTGGCGGTCTTCGGAATGGGTCAGGATTTCATAGGGATTGGTCGCCCCATGCGGACCGAACGGCTTGTTATGGGCCACGCAATGGGCATAGATGATGCGGCGCTTGGCCGTGTCCATGACCGGGTCGGAGATATATCCCGGGCGGCCCTGGGTCAAAGTCGTCCAGGTGACCAAGGACGCCGCCGAGGCCACATCGCACTCGCAACCCCCGACCAGGCCCTCATTCTGCAGTTCGTGGAAGCCCAGGCAGGGATAGGCATGGATGTGCCCGCCGTAGAAGCCGCCCAGACAATTGATGGTGATGCCGTTGGCCCCGCGTTTCTTCATGATGGCCTTCTGGGCCAGGTACATGGCCGCCGAGTTTTCGATCTCGGCCCGGCTGGGGCCTTCGACCTTCCGCGCTTCCCCGATCCAACGATCGGCCACGGCCTTGGCCTCGCCCTTGTCGGCCGCCGCCCAGGCGGCGTTGAGCTCGGCGAACGGCAGGTAATCGATGGGGATTCCCAGAATTTCAGTCGAGGGCTGGGCATCGGGCCCGCGGAAGGCCAGGATGCGGGACTCTTTCAAACGCTTGAGGCATTCCGACGGGGCCAAGGCTTCGACCCGGTCCTCCGCGATAGCTACGAGGTCCGGCTTCGGAGTCTGGCCGATCCGCAGTCGGGTCACCGCCGAGGCGAAATCAAAATCGGGTCCGCCGGCCTTGGCCGCCGCGAACAGCCGGACGGCTCCGGCCAGGTCGGCGATGTTCGAGGAGGCGATGAAGCCGAGGTTAGGGGTCTTGGCCCGCAGAAAGGCGGCCGAATAAACGAGCATGCCGCCGCTCCCGCCAAACTGGAAATCGGCATAAAGAACGGGTTTGCCCGTCTTCACCAGGACCTGGGCGACGTGGTTCCAGCAGTTCATCTGGTAGACGAGATAGCCATCGATGTCCCCGCCCTTGTCGCCGTCGGCGATCTTCTGGGACTGCTCCTCGCCCGTGGCCAGGGTCGGGAGGAACGTACAATCCGGGCAGCGCCGGGCGATCTCGGTGTTGATGCGCTCCATGACGGGAACGAAATCAAAGCCTTTGTTGGGCCAGTCCGGGTCTTTCTGTTGAGGACCGTGCAGGGCGTAGACGATGCGGATTTTCAACTTGCCTGCGCCCGGATTCAGGCGGGGAGCGGCGTTCAGCCAGCTCGGCGTTCCGGCCAGCCCGGCCGCTCCGGCGCAAGCCGCGCAGCCGGTTAAAAAGCGCCGTCGGCTCAAACCATGCTGATGGGCGCAGCCGACCGGCAGTTCATCATTGGGGTGTTTTCCGTTCATCGTNNACATACAGGCCCATTTCCATCTGCCGGAAATAGGCCGCCCGGGGGTCGTCGTCGAAGGACATGCTGATCTCAGTCACGCGCGGCAGAGGATGCATGACGATCATCTCGCGCTTGGCCGGCTTCATGATCTCCGGCGTGATGACGAACGCCTCCTTGACCTTCTCATACAGGGCCGCGTCCTCGAAGCGCTCCTTCTGAACGCGGGTGACGTAGAGGACGTCGGTCTGGGCCAGAACGGGATCGAGGCTTGAATATTCCTTTTGCGGAATGCCCTTGGCGGCCACTTCGTCCACGACTTCCTTTGGCATGCGCAGGATATCCGGGGAGACATAGCTCAGGCTGATGCCCTCGAAGCGGGTCAGCAGGCGGGCCAGGGAATGGACGGTGCGTCCGTATTTGAGGTCGCCCAGCATGGTCACCTTCAGGTTGTCCAGGCGCCCCAACTCTTCGCGGATGGTGAAGCAGTCGAGGAGGGCCTGGGTGGGGTGCTCGCCCGCGCCGTCGCCGGCGTTGATGACCGGCTTCCCGGCGTGCTGGGCGGCCAGGGCGGNNACAGGTTGGCCAGGATCTTGCCCTTCAGCAGATCGAACGTGCCCACCCGCTCGACCATGGAACGCATTTCATGGGCCACGCCCAGGACGTATTCCAGATCGGCCCGGCTGAATTGTTTGACCGAAAGGATGTCTTTCCCGTACCAGGGCGCCATCTTGTAGTCGCCGAAGGGCAGGTAGGGACTCTTGGATTTGGTCGGCATGGGACCTCCTTGTCGCGCGCCGGGCAAACTATATTCCGGGGCGGGGAGGGTGTCAATCCGCGTCTCCCGCTGATGTTTTTTATTCGTATCGGCGGATGACTTAGTTAGGCCCTGCCATCCGCACGCGATCAATGGTCCGGCGGTTAGGATGACTCGGATCAAAACACGCTCGTTTTCCCCTGCCAGGAAAACTCGCTCCGACGCTCCTCCCTCGCCTCCGCTACGAGCCCACGGACGAATCCCCTCCTGCGCAGGAGGGGCAGGCGTGGTGATATCAATAAGATTAAAGCGGGGCGCGGGCGAGTCAATTCTTATTTACGCGCTCGGTCGCCCTTGTTAAGGCGTAGGACTGGCAAGGCCTGTCAATCGCGCCCCGCGACTTCTATATTATTCGTGTCTGCGAGCGATGCGGCGGATGATCGGGCCGGCAAACGGAATCCGCGGCAGCGAGGCCAGGATCTTATTCCTCAGGCCGGGAATATAGACGGTTTTTCCCCGGGCCAAGGCGCGCAGGGACTTTTCGATCACCTTGTCGGCCGGCATCCACAGGAAACCGGGGATGGAGGTATCTTTCATTTTTTCGAACTCGGGCGCGTCATGGAATTCAGTATGGGTGAAACCGGGACAGAGGGCCTGTATGCGGACGCCCGTGCCCTTCAATTCATGAGCCAGGCCCCTAGAAAAGGCCACGACCCAGGCTTTCGTCGAACCATACAAGACGCTTCCGGGCAGGACATAAAACGCGGCCACGGAGCCGAGGTTGATCACGGCGCCGCGCCGGCGTTCGGTCATCTGGGGCAGGACGGCCCGGGTCAGACGCGCCGTGGCCACGACATGGACATGGATCATATCGGCCCCTCTGATGATATCGGCCCGGAAATACGGCCCGCCTCCTCCGAAACCGGCGTCGTTGACCAGGAGGGTCAGGTCGTTTCGGGCCCGGATCCGTTCTTCGACTTGAATGATCCCGGCGTCCGAGGACAGGTCCGCGGGAAATATCTCGGTCCGGACGCCGTAGCGCTGGCTCAATCGATCTCCCAGATTCCGCAGACGATCTTCGCGGCGGGCGACCAGAACGAGGTCATATTTCAGCGCCGCCAAGTGGTAGGCGAATGTCGCGCCCAGACCGCTCGAGGCGCCCGTGATCAGCGCCGTTCCGGAGGAAGGCTGGACGATCATGAGTTTATCTTCCGACGTACAGATTGCCGCCTTTGTCGTCGCTCAGGATGAAGGCGGGCAGGTCCCGGACCACGATCCGGCGCACGGCTTCCATGCCCAGGTCGGCGAAATCGAGGATTTCGGAGCTCAGGATATGTTCCTTGGCCACGAGCGCGGCCGCGCCGCCGATCGTCCCGAGGTAGAATCCGCCGAAAGTCCGGCAGG
>PMCY01000261.1:10711-11035 GCA_003154255.1 Candidatus Aminicenantota bacterium
TTTCAGGCGGGCATGGGCGATATCACGGGCCACGACGAGCGGACCCGACAAGCGGAGAAGCGTCCCGACCGCATAGGCGGACAAGCGCCGCCTGATCTCGTCCATAGGGGCTCGAAGATCCAAGGCCACGGAACACTCATTCTCGTCCGTGGTTTTCTTGCCTAGGTACCGGGCCGGATCCCGTTCCACGGCCTCGAGGAAAAGGCCTTCGGCCGTGATCTTGCCCCTAAGATTGCGGTCGGCATTGCAGCCCACGCCGATGCCCACGGGACAGGAGCCGGCGTGGCGGGGCAGGCGGATGAAGCGGACTTCGTGGGCCAGGTG
>PMCY01000071.1 GCA_003154255.1 Candidatus Aminicenantota bacterium
CCCCCAGCGCTCGGCTACCCGGCCCCGATTAATCGGGTCCGGCCGTTTCCAGCAGGGCCACCGCCCAGCAGGCGATCGCGCCGCCCTCGCCGATGAGTCCCATCCCTTCGTTGGTTTTGGCCTTGATTCCCAGACGGTCAGGCGCCAGGCCAAGAAGGGGGGCCAGTGTTTCCTTCATGCGGGGGACGTGCGGCCCGATTTTAGGGGCTTCGGCGACGACGACGCAATCGACGTGCCGCACGGCCAGGCGCTTTAATCGCAGCCGGTCCATCACCGCACCCAGGAGGGTCGTGCTGTGGGCATCCTTGAAGCGCGCATCGACGTCCGGGAATAGGCCGCCGATATCGCCTTCGCCGGCCGCTCCTAGAAGCGCATCAATGAGCGCGTGCACCAGGACATCCGCATCGGAGTGGCCGAGCAGTCCCTTGGCAAAGGGAATCTCGANNTCGCCCGGGACGAGGGCCACGGGAAGGCCCAGCCGCTCCACCAGCGAAGCTTCGTCCGTCCCGTCCGCCCCTTCGATTTTAGCCTTCTCCAGGGCCCGCTTGAGCAGCCCGAGAGAGAACCCTTGCGGGGTCTGGACCCGGAAGAGGCGGGAACGGTCAAGCGTCCGGACAACGCGGTCCTTTTCCCCCTCCTTGATCGTGTCCTCCAGGGGCATGGCCGGCACCGCGGCGCCCACGGCCCGGGCCGCGTCGATGACGCGCTCGATCAGCTCCTGGGTCACGAGCGGACGGGCTCCGTCATGAACGAGGACGATGTCGCCGCTCTCGGCCTTCAGTCCCTCGACGCCGTTGGCCACCGAGTCCAGGCGCCGCTCACCGCCGCGGACGACGGCTTCGATCTTGCGGTAGCGGGCGATGTATTTGCCCCCCTGGCCGGTGTTGGCCAGGACGAGGACGATGGAATCGATGAAGGGATTGGCTTCGAAGGCGGCCAGGCTCCAGTCCAGGACCGGCCGCCCGCGCAAGGCGGCGAATTGCTTGGGGCCCCCGAACCGCCGGCCTTCTCCGGCGGCCACGACCACCGCCAGGACACGGCTCATCGCTCTTCGTTGTAGCGGCCGAAAATCATCTTGCCGACCGTGGTTTGCAAAACCGAGGTGACGGTGATGTCGATGTTCTGGCCGATCCAGCGGCGGGAGTTGTCGACGACGACCATGGTGCCGTCATCGAGATAAGCTACACCCTGGTCTTTTTCCTTGCCTTCCTTGATGAGGAAGACGCGCATCTGCTCGCCCGGCAGGACGATGGGCTTGAGGGCGTTGGCCAGCTCGTTGACGTTGAGGATGGACAGGCCGTGCAGGCGGGCCACTTTTTCCAGGTTGAGATCGTTGGTGACGAGTTTGCCGTCCATCCGCTTGGCCAGCTCGATGAGCTTGGAATCGACGTCGCGGATGTCGGGGAAATCCATCTCCGTGATCATGACGGAAACGCCCTTGGATTTCTGCAGGTGATTGAGGATGTCCAGGCCGCGCCGGCCGCGCTGGCGTTTCAGCGCATCGGCGGAATCGGCCACCAGCTGAAGCTCCTTGAGGACAAATTGGGGGACAATGAGCGTCCCCTCGATAAAGGACGTATCGCATAGATCGGCGATGCGCCCGTCGATGATGACGCTCGTGTCCAGGATCTTGTAGCTGCGGCCGACGCTTTTTTCCTTGAAGAAGCGGAAAAGGTAGGCCGGATCGAGCCACTCGGACTTGCGGGTGCCGACCAGGAAGCCGATATAAGGCATGATGATCAGGAAGAAGAGGCGGATGAAGAGGACCGTGACACGATCATCGGTGATGGTCTGGTAGACCGACCCTAGCCCCCAGCCGAGCAGGACGCCGGCGAAAGTCCCCACCGTCGAACCCCAGATGATCTTGAACTGCGTCTTGCGGATCTGCGTCTCGAGGACCATGATCGTGCCGGCCAGAACCAGGGCGATCGCCGCCGAGATGCGGGCATCGATGCGGAAGAGAGGAAAGAAATAACCCGCGGCGCCCACCATCAGCAAGATAAGAATGCGAAAAATAATAATGCCCATGGCACCGTCCTTGGAAAAATTATATCGCTTTTCAGTCAAAAGAACATATCCGCCGCCTGACGGACCGAGGCCACCCCGATCAACTGGATATCTCCCGTCTCCTCCTTGCGCAATCCGTCCGCGTTGCCCTGGGGCAGGAGCACCGTGGTGAAGCCCAGGGCGGCCGCCTCCTTGACCCGGGCCAAAGCCTGGGCCACGGAACGGATCTCGCCGCTCAGCCCGACCTCGCCGAAGACGGCCAGGTCGGAGGGCACGGCCTTGTTGCGCAGGCCCGAGACGACAGAGAGGAGGATGCCCAGGTCGGCGGCGGGCTCATCGATCGTCACNNGCCGAGACCAGGGACTGCACCTCGATGAGCAGCGGCCGCGTGCCCTTGATCGTGGAGACGACGACGCTGCCGGGCGCCCCGGTCGGGCGCTCCTTGAGGAAGAAGGCCGAGGGATTGGCCACGGCCTGCAGGCCCGCCGCGGTCATCTCGAAGATGGCCAGCTCGGAGACCGGCCCGTAACGGTTCTTGAGGGCCCGCAGAACCCGGTGGCTGTGGTCGCGCTCGCCCTCGAAGAGCAGGACGACATCGACCATGTGCTCGAGCGACTTGGGCCCGGCCAGCGAACCNNATGGTCTGGACCGAATCCACGACCAGGACGCGCGGCATGATCCGCTCGGCCTGGGCCAGGATGCGCTCCAGCCCGGTCTCGGCCAGAAGCAAAAGCCCCCCGCCGCCGGGAGCCAGCCGATCGCCCCGCAGTTTGATCTGCTCCAGCGACTCTTCGCCGGAGACATAAAGTACGGTCTCCCCCTGCCCGGCGAAATCGCGGGATACCTGAAGCAGGAGGGTGGACTTGCCGATGCCGGGTTCGCCGCCTATCAGGACGAGCGAGCCGAGGACGACCCCGCCGCCCAGGACCTTGTTGAATTCCTCGATCCCGACCTTGGCCCGGGGTTTCTTGGCTTCCTTGATATCCTGGTAGCGGACGGGTTCGACCTGGGGGAAGGAGGACTCCACGGGCGCCGCATCCTCGATCTCCTCGATCAGGGTGTTCCATTCACCGCAGCCCGGGCAGCGCCCCAGCCATTTGGGTGAGCGCGTCCCGCAGCTTTGGCAGATGAAGACGGCTTTGGCTTTGCCGGCCACGGCTCAATCCCCAGCTTCGCCCGGGCCGCCGAAGAGGATGGCTCTCAGCGCGGCCTGGTCGGCGTTCTCGAACTTGGCGTAGCGGTCCAGGAAGGCCATGAAGACGGAGTCGGTCGGGCCGTTGCGCTGTTTAGCCACATCGACCTCGGCCACGCCCTTCCAGCGGTCGTCTTTGAGCCGCTCCTCCTTGGACAGATACTTCTCCTTGCGGTAGATGAAGATGACGACGTCGGCGTCCTGCTCCAGGGCGCCCGATTCGCGGAGATCAGACAGCTGCGGTTTGGGCTCCTTGCGGCCCTTTTCGGGCGAGCGGCTGAGCTGGGAGATGGCCACGACCGGGATGCGCAGCTCCTTGGCCAGCTCCTTGAGCGAACGGGAGATCATGGACATTTCCTGGTTGCGGTTCTCGAAGCGGCCGCCCGCACGCATAAGCTGGATGTAGTCGAGAAAGACGATGTCCAGGTGCCTCTCCAACCTCTGACGGCGGGCCTTGGCCTTCATCTCGGTCAGGGTCAGGGCCGGCGTCTCATCGATGTAGATCCGGGCCCGGCCCAAGGCTTCCGCGCTGAGGCGTAGGCGGTTCATCTCCAGGTCGCCGAGGAAGCCGGAGCGGGCATCTTTGATGTCCACCTGGGCGTCGGCGCAGAGCATGCGCATGGCCAGCGATTCCTTGGACATCTCCATGGAGAAGAAGCCGGCCGAGTATTCGGTCTTCAGGCCGACGTGCTGGGCGATGTTGAGGCAGAGGGCGGTCTTGCCCATGGAGGGGCGGGCGGCCACGATGACCAGCTCGGACGGCTGGAAGCCAAGGGTCAGATGATCCAGGTCGCGGAAGCCGCTGGGGACGCCGGTCACGGGGTCGTTGCGGCCGCGGTGTTTTTCGATGATCGCCAGGGCCGGCTGAGTCAGCTGGCCGAGGGGCTCGAAGCCCCGCTTGATGCGCTGTTCGGAGGCGTCGATGATGGACGCCTGGGCCTCGTTGAGGAGCTCATCGGCGTCCAGCTTTTCGTCGTAGCTGTCCTGGATGATCTTGGCCGACGACCAGATCAGCCGGCGCAGGACGGCTTTCTCCTTAATGACCCGGGCGTAGTACTCGACGTTGAGGCTGCGCGGCACGCCGTCCATCAGCGCGGAGATGTAGGACGCGCCTCCCACTTCCTCCAGCAGCCCGGCCCGGCGGAGCTCTTCGTCCAGGGAGAGAAGCTCGACGGGCAGGCCCTTTTCGACCAGAACGATAATGGCCGCCAGGATCTTCTTGTGGGCGTCCTTGTAAAAATCGTCCGGTTCGGCCACCGACAGGACGACGTTGAGGTTGTCGTTGTTGACCAGGATGCCGCCCAGGACGGTTTTTTCGGCCTCGGGGCTGTGGGGCGGCGTTTTCTTCAAGAACATCAGGTCGAGTTCCATGCGCCCCCTCCTTTCCTCCGCATACCCGTCATCGTCGCCGTCGAAGCCCGAAGGCGCCGATGACGAATAGAGGCGACGGCCAAGCCTTGCCCCTTGGCATAATGCGGGCGGGCCGGATCAACCCGCCGAAGCGGGTCGATCCGGCGCCGCCGTTTTATGCTTGAGTTTCGGGCTTCGCGGCCGGCTCGGCCGGCTCCTCTTCATCCTTCACCACATGGACTTTAATCTCGGCCCGGTCGTCGTGGTAGATCTTGACCGGAATGCTGTAGCTGCCCAGACGCTTGATCGGCTCGTCCAGGACGATCTTCTTCTTGTCGATGTCGAAACCCAGCTTGTCCAGGGCATCCTTGATGTCGCCGGAGCTGACCGATCCGAAGATGTGGTCCTTCTCGCCGGCCTTGCGGACGAAACTCAGGGTGGCTTGATTCAGCCGCTGGATGAGGTCCTGGAACGACTGGCGTTCCACCTCGACCTTCTTCTTCAGGGCCGACTGCTCGATCCCGACCAGCTTCATGTTCGAGGACGTGACGGCCAGGGCCAGCTTCCTGGGCAGGAGAAAGTTGCGGCCGAAGCCGGCGGCCACGTTGACGATGTCGCCTTTGCGCCCGACGTTTTCGACGTCTTGCTTCAGAATGATCTTCATGACGGCTCCGCTCATTCCTCGGTGAAGGGCAGGAGGGCCAGGTGGCGGGCCCGCTTGATGGCCGTAGCCAGCTTGCGCTGGTGGAATGAGCAGGTGCCGGTCACCCGGCGGGGGGAAATCTTGCCCCGGTCGGGGATGTATTTCTTGAGGATGTCCACGGACTTGTGGTCGATGAACTTGACGTTCCGCTGGCAGAAACGGCAGAACTTCTTCTTCGGGGGAAAGAACTTCTTGTAAGAGCTTTTTTCCGGACGGTCCGGGCGCTCGTCGCGCCGGTCCCGGGAATCCCGGTCTTTCTCGGGCATGTTAGGCCTCCTCGCGCTTGCGTTGTTCCGCCTGGGCCAGGGCCAGGGCCTGAGCCTGGGTCTCGGCAACGGCCGCGGCGGCCGCTTCCTCGGCCGTCTCGCGTCCCGGCGTCTTCTTCTGGACTTTCTTTTTCTTGCGGACGTTCTGGCGCGTTTCCTTGACCAGGGTCAGATGGCGCAGGACGGTGTCCATCTGACGGAAACGGCGGCTCAACTCCAACGGGATGTCCGTGCCGCCCTCATAGTGGAAGAAGACATAGTAGGCGTCGCCGAACTTCTTGATGTCGTAGGCTGTCCGGCGCTTGCCCCACTTCTCGACGCGGATCATCTTGCCCTGGCGCTGGGCCACGATATCGGCCATCTGCTGAATGACGGCCTCCGCGTCCTCTTCGGTCAGCTGCGGGGAAATGAGAAACCCCGTCTCATACACTGTCATGAAAACCTCCTTATGGTTTAGCAGCACTCGCGCTCCGCGCGAGTACAAGGAGTAGAACCGTTAGGTCCTCTCTTGATTCCTAATTAAAATCGTTCATGGCTTTGTCGATGTGCCCGGCCAGGATGAGGTCGAGCGCTGCCTCGGCCCGGCCGAGGCAGTCCTCCAAGACCGCTCGCTCGTCCCTGCGGAAAGGCGTCAGGACGAAGCGGACGATGTCCGCCCCCTCCGGCGTAGGGCCGATCCCGACCCGGATGCGGGGGAAGCCCGTCGAGCCCAGGGCCCCGACGATCGAGGCCATGCCCTTGTGCGTCCCCGGCCCGCCGTCCGGGCGGATGCGGATCTCGCCCAGCGGAATGTCGACATCGTCGAAGACGACGACGATGTTCGCCGGATCGACCGGGATCCCGCAGCGGAGGGCCTGGACCGCCTGGCCGGACTCGTTCATGAAGGTCTGGGGCAGAGCCAGGACGACGCGCTCGCCATGGCGGCGGACCTCGCCGGTNNCGTAGCGGCGGCCGGGATTGCCCAGTCCCACGACGACCCACAAAACTCACTCCTTCGCCTCGGGCTCCTTCTCGGCCCGCTCCTTCTTGATGACTTCGGGCTCGGCCGGAGCGGCCTCGACGCCTTCCTCGACGACGGCGGCGACTTCGGCCTTCTCTTCAGCCGGCATCTGGACCAGGGCGATGACGACGCCGGGCTCATTGATCAGCTTGATGCCCTCGGGCATGGCCACGTCGCCGGCCTTGATCGACTGATGCAGATGCAGAGAGGTCACGTCCACGGCGAAATGCTCCGGGATGAGGGACGGCAAGCATTCGATGGTCAGCTCGCGGGTCATGAAATCGATGAACCCGCCCTCGGTCTTGACCCCGACGGCCTCGCCGACGAGCTCGACCGGGACCGCGACGCGGATGGACTTGGTCATGTCGATCTGAATGAGATCGGCGTGCAGGACTTCGTCGGTGATCGCGTCGATCTGGACGTCCTTGATCATGACATCCCGCTCCTCGGACCCGAAGGAAATCTTGAACAGGGAGTTCAAGCCGAGATCGGACTTGATGATCTGGATGACGTCCTTCTTGGACAGGACGAGCGCCGTGCTGTCTTTTCCCTCGCCGTAAAGGATGGCCGGGATGCGACCCGTCTGGCGGATGCGGTAAGACGCGTTCTTGCCGAACGCGTCGCGTTTTTCAGTGACGATGACCAGACTCATGTTGACGTTCCTCCTTAATCGAACAATGAACTCACCGAGCTGCCCTCGTTGATCCGCCGGATGGCTTCTCCGAAAAGCTCGGCGACCGACAGGGTGACGATCTTGGAACAGCTCTGACTTTTTTCGTTGGGCGGAATGGTGTTGGTGGCGAAAAGGCACTCGATGGGCGAGGCCTCGATCTTTTCGATGGCCTTTCCGGACAGGACCGGGTGGGTGCAGCAGGCCAGGATGCGCTTGGCCCCGTTTTTAACCAGGGCTTCGGCGCCCAGGACGAGCGTCCCGGCGGTGTCGACCATGTCGTCGTACAGGATGCAGACAGCATCCGTGACGTCGCCGATGACGTTGAAGACCTCGGCCACGTTGGGCCTCGGGCGGCGCTTGTCGATGATGGCCAGACGGGCCCCCAGCTTCTTGGCGAAGTGTTTGGCCCGGCCCACGCCGCCGGCGTCGGGCGAGACCACGGTCAGCTCGCCCAAACCCTGATCCAGGATATGGCGGGTCAGAACCGGGACGCTGGTCAGGTTGTCGACGGGCACGGAGAAGAAGCCCTGGATCTGGGGCGAATGAAGGTCCATGGTCAGGATCCGATCGGCGCCCGCGGCCTCCAGCAGATCGGCCATCAGGCGAGCTGAAATCGGCACGCGGGGGCGATCTTTCCAATCCTGGCGGCCGTAAGCGTAATAGGGCATGACCGCCGTGATCCGTTCGGCCGAGGCCCGCTTGAAGGCGTCGATCATGAGGAAGAGCTCCATCATGTGGGCGTTGGCCGGATAGCAGCCGCTCTGGACGACGAAGACGTCCTCGCCGCGGACGTTCTCATCGATGTAGAAATGGATCTCCCCGTCGCTGAAGCGATCCAAGACGCTCTTGCCCATGTCCTTTTTCAAGGTCTGGGCGATTTCGTGGGCCAGGCCCCGGTTGGATCCGCCGGCGAAGATCTTCATGTCCTTTCCTTTATCGATTCGTCTTTTTTATGGTCGTCGGTAAACTGGGGCGGGAGGATTCGAACCCCCGAATGGCGGGTCCAAAGCCCGCTGCCTTACCACTTGGCGACACCCCAGCCTCGATGTCGTTCCAACCGCGTTCCCGGCTGATCGTCTCGGCCAGCGCTACTTTCACCCGGCCTTCCGCAGCTCGCAGGCAGCGTCCGGCCGCGTCGCGGTCGCGGAACAATCCATAAACCGCGGATCCCGATCCCGTGACCAGGGACAACTCCGCCCCCTGGTCCTTAAAAAACCGCTTTATCTCTTGGAGTTGAGGATAAAAGCGAAAGATCGTCCCCTCCAGCGAATTCTCAAGAGAATCGATCTTTCCGGTCTCGAAAAACCTGTTGATTCTACCGGCTTTGGGGTCCGAAGTCAAGGCGGATGGATCGAGCCGGGCATAAATCCGGGCGGTCGAAACGGGAAACGGCGGGAAAGCCAGGACACAGGGGAGAGGGCCGAGTTCGGGCAGGGGGGTCAGGCGGTCGCCGATCCCCTCGCCCAGACACAGACCTCCGGTGAAGAAGAAAGGAACGTCCGCGCCTAGCGTCCGGCCCAATCCGGCCAGGACCGAGCGGTCCAGCCCCAGGCCCCACAGGAGGTTGAGCCCATAAAGGGCCACGGCCGCATTGCTGCTGCCGCCGGCCAGGCCGCGGCCGGCGGGAATGCGCTTCTCCACCCGGATCGACGCCCCCCGGGCCGTGCCCGCATGGGATTGGAGAAGCCGGGCCGCCCGGACAATCAGGTTCGACTCGTCCCAGGGCACCTCGGGGTCGTCGCCCGTGGCCGTCACGGCCGGCCCGTCGATTTCGTCAAAAGACAGGACGTCGTGGAAATCCAGCCACTGGAAGAGCGTCCGTAGATCATGGTAGCCGTCCGGTCGTCGGCCGACGATCTCCAAGCCCAGGTTGATCTTGGCGAATGATTTAATTCTCATCGCGGAGCATCTTTTCCATGTCCGAACGCGAAACGCGGACATATCCCGGCGGTATGGAGGACCCGATTCGGGCTTCCGGATCGGACGTATTGAATTCGATCGATAGGACGGTCAGCGTCCCGGCGTTCTCGCCGCCGCGAAAGGTCAGCTTCCGGGCGATGGGCGCGGCGGGGAAGAATTCTTCGATGCGGAAGTCGAAGTCCGGCCGCCGCCCGGCGGAAACACGGCCGTCGGAATCGCGGTCCAGAGCCCAGCCCTTGTCCGGACCGACCCCGTCCCAGCGCCCCAGCAGAAGGGCGGCGATTTCCGGAAGGCTGAGCGGGAATCCCAGGCCCGACTCGAAGACCTCGCCTCTCGGTCCGCGCCAATAGGCCCGCTTGGACGGAAGGATGAGAACGGCATCCGGCTCGTCCACGGAGACTTCGAAAAGGCGATGGTCGAGCGGCCCCAGGACCTCGATCCGGCCGCGGCCGGGGGGGGCGAGAAGGAACGCCAGGCGCGATTTCGCCGTGGCGCCGCCGCGGGTGGTGCGGATCGAGGCGAAGCCCTCCAACGTCCGGATCTCGGAGGGAACGGGCCCCAAAGCGGGCTTGGCCGGGCGGCAGGAGATGGCCAGGAAAACGCAGAAAAGGGCCGCCGCGGCGGGAAGGGGGCTAGTCCTGATCATGGGTGCAACGGCCGGAGTGTGGGGCGGGATGCCGCGCTCAATCGAGCTTGAACCCGAAGTCCTCGGCCTTCTCCTTGGCCTTGGCTTGGGCGGGAGTCGCGGTCTTTTCGGCATCGGCGTTGAGCTTAAAACCGTAGTCCTCGGTTTTGATCTGCTTGAGGCGGGCCTGCCGATTGAGCTCCTGCTCGCGGGCCATGCGCTTGCGCCGCAGCGCGGGATAGAAGGGGGATTTCAGCTTTTTGCCGAAGCAGGACAGGTTGGGGTTAATGATGAGGAGCAGAATGAAGGCCCCGAATATGATAAAAAAACCATAGAGCCCGAATTTCATGGCCGTTCCTCATCGATCAATAAAAGATGACGGGCCGCCGCCGCGGCGCCCCGGTGAAGGGTCAGTCTTCCTGGAATTCCGGGATCTTCTTCCGTTCCTTGTCCCGTCCCAGGTTGAAACCAATGATGAACGCCGACGATAAGGCGAGAACCGTCAATAATCTCTTGAAAAAGTCTTTCATAACAGCATCCCGGCCCTATTTTAGCGAGAATGCCGAAAAAGTCAAATCGGGGACTCAGGGCGAATAAAATGTCAGCGGGTCCTAGCTGAGGCCAAGGACAGCGCCAGTTCGTCCTGTCTA
>PMCY01000243.1:0-15737 GCA_003154255.1 Candidatus Aminicenantota bacterium
ATCCGGCCCTTGCTGTTGCTTGATTATGGCGACTTTTTCCGCAATATCTCCGTTCAAAAACACGGACGGTTGCCATTCGCCAGACGTCATCGTGCTCGAGGCGACGTACTTGGTCGCCGTGTTGACGCCAGGCCATGCGTCCNNAATAGGGCGCTATCCACCCGCCATATGCGAAGCCGCCGCTGGTATCTTCGTCTGGCCCGCCCGGGGCTTGTATGACACCATCAAGGGAGATATGTTCAAGCACAATAACTTTTCTCATGACTGAGTACCTTCAACATTGGGTTTATCCTTTTAACCTATGGCTAGGCCTTGTTTATCTTTTCGCCAATCCTAAACTGGATGAGGCTAAAAATTATGAGGTTGACGACCAGGATGTAGATAATAAAGCTGGAGTTGGCGAATGTGAGCTTTTTAAGGGTCAGCAATGTTAATAGCACCCCAAAAGATGTCGCAATCCACGGCCACGCCATTTCAGTGTCGGGGTATTTATAGGATTTTACAATTGTGGGGATAGCGGCTAATCCATCCGCTAAAATACTGAAGGCTATGGCAATGTTGCCGACTTTGGTAATTAGCCACAGTATTAACCCCAATATTGATAGGATTCCACAGAATATATCAAACTTGGTCAGCTTCCACTCCGCCTTTTTATTTACAAACGAACCTGCAAAGGTCATAAATGGAAAAAATCCGGTGCTAAAAGTCATTAAGCTCTCAAGACCGACTCCCTGTTTTATTTGAGCCGCAAAGGCTATAAATGGAGCAATGGACCAGAGCAAAAAAGATACGCGGTTTGGTTTGACCTTTCCTTTAATGGTATCCACAAGATAAGCGGCGGCGCCGATTGCGCCTATCAAAGCTCCAACAATTACAAAATTTCGGTGTAACACAGGGAAATTATAACAATATCAAACGGCGTTAAGGAAAATATTCAGAACTCCGGACCGTTATCCGACCGTGACCGCATCTCCGCGATCATAAGGAACCGGCACCGTTACATGGTTCCCTGGGAGTGCCGCGCTATTTGCGGCCGCCGTCCGTGATCTCCAGATCGACGTCGTAGTAGAGCGCCGACAGCGGCTTGCCTGAGACCGGCTCGACATTGTCGGCCCGGACGAGGGCGTGGTAAGACCCCTTCAATAAGCCCGCCGTGGCCGCCTTGTTGACGAACATCTGGCGCTTGCCTACGCCCTCGATGGAGACCGAAAGCCAGGCCGGGACGGACTTCGGGTCGATTTTCCAAGGCCCCAATTCCGCGCTGCCTTTATTCGTCACGGTGATCATCCCCGCGGGTGATTGGGGATTCGAACCGGCCGCCCGGAGCACGATCCTGTAAGTGTCGGCGGTGATGATCGGGGGGATCGGGAAATCATTCGTCTTGGAAACACGGATGAAGGCCGCCTCGTCGGCGCCGACGGCGACCGTCACGCCCCCGGTCAACGGCCCGCTGGTCTCGTGCGTCCAGAGGTTGCGGACATAAAGCGCGTCGCTCGCCGCGAATCCGATCTCCTCCCAGAGGATCTTCTTCTCGGCCCCGTGCTTGCCCTGATAGAGCAGCAGCACGGCCCGGCTGCCGTCGAAGAGCGGCTTCCCCGCCCACAGACTGATATTGCCGTCATTCCAGACGACGTGGCCCTGCTGGCCCAGAGGATCCTGGTTGACGGCGATCGCCTCCCGATTGGTCAGGACCGCGATCGTCGCCGGAGACATGCCGCGCAGGTCGTTTCCGGCGATGAGCGGCGAGGCCATCATGCACCAGAGGCTGAACAGCGTCCGGTTCTGGGCGTCGGTCAGCCTGGGCATGCCGACGATCATCATGTCGGGGTCGTTCCAGCGGCCGGGGCCGGCGTAGTCCGCCAGCTTTTCGTTGGCGAAAGCGATCCGCAAGGCCCGGGCCCAGTCGGCCGCGCCGGGAGCGCAGATGTCGGAGGTCGTCCGCCACATATGGCCGATNNAGGTCTTGACGATGTCCTGGCCCTCGGAATTGCACCAGTCGATCTTGATGTAGTCGGCCCGCCAATCGGCGAACGACTTCATGTCCACCTGCTCATTCCCTTTCGTCCCCGGCATGGCCGTGCTGCAGGTCTTCGATCCGGCGTCGGTGTAGAGGGCGTACTTGAGCCCAAGACCGTGGATATAGTCGCCCAGCCCGCGCAGGCCGCTCGGGTAGCGCTGGAGGTTGGGCGTGAGGAGGCCGTCCGCTCCGCGCGAGAAGCAGATGCCTTCGTCGGGGCCGACGTAGGCGTAGCCGGCATCCTTCATCCCGCTGGCGACGAGCGCGTCGACGATCTCCCGGATGAGTTTCTCGTTCTGGGGCTCCTGGCCGAAGATGTTCCAGGGGTACCAGCCCATGGGCGGGGTCAAGGCCAGCCTGTCTCCTTCGGCATGATACTTGGCTGGAGCCGCGGGCGTCGGGGCCGGCTTTTCCGGCGGCGCGGCCGGTCCGGCGCAGGCCGCGAGCAGAAGCGCGGCGGCGGCCGCCAGGGCGACAGCCAAAGCCGGGAATCGGGAATATAAGCGTTTGTTCGGGATCATCAAGGTTCTCCTCTTCGTTTTTTCGGCGTGACGTGGAAAAGACCTGGCCTAGATTATTCCATTTCCGCCCGATGCGTCAAAACCGCACATTGAATTATGTAAAATGTAACCAAAGGATAATTTGGATACACGCTTCTCATCGCGTACCTAAGAAAATCCGGCGGTCATATTCGCGAGATTCCATACTCGAAGCCGGGCTTTCATCCTAGAGACGATTCTCCGTTCTCCGCCTGAATTCGGATATAATAAANNGCCGCGTTGGCTTTCCTCGCGGCCGGGCTCATGGCCCAGGATGAGTCCGACAAGACGCTGAACCTCAAGATCGGCGACCCGCGCTTCAAGGACAAAACGATCGAGGTCGCGCCCGGGCAAATCTACTCGATGGAGACGGGAAAGCCCGTCGCCTTCGAGAAGATGATCCAGGAAATGAAAGGCGTGCCGCTTATCCACGTCGGCGAAACGCACAATTCCCTGCCCATCCACGAGCTCCAGGCCCGCATCATCCGGGCCCTCTATGAGCAGGACCATCACCTGGCCGTCGGGCTGGAGATGTATTCCGCCACTTTCCAGGAGCCACTGTCGAAGTGGAGCCTGGGCCTCCTGACCGAGGACGAGTTCATCCGCGAAGGCCAGTGGTACGTCACCTGGAACCAGAATTGGGCCTTCTACCGGCCTATCTTCGCCTTCACCAAGGCCAACGCCATCCCGATGTACGGCCTGAACGCCCCGCGCGAAGTCATCAGCAAGATCCGCATGCAGGGCTGGGATGCGCTGGCGGAATCCGAAAAAGCCCTGGTGCCCAAGCCCGACCTGACCCACAAGGAGCACCGCGAGCTGCTCAAGGCCGTCTTCAGCAACGAGCACATGCCGGCGGCGATGAAGGGCGCGGGGATGGACATGATGTTCGAGGGCCTCTACCGCGGCCAGTCCGCCTGGGACGAGGTCATGGGCTTCAACGCCGTGCGGGTCCACAATCTCGACAAGCGCCAGGTCGTCGTCCTGGTCGGGTCGGGCCATCTCCTGTATAACCTGGGCCTGAACCGGCGGGCTTTCGAGAAGAGCCGGCTGCCGTTCAAGACCGTCGTGGCCGTGGCAGTGCCCAAGGGCAAGCCGACGTTGACCGTATCGCGTTCCCTGGCCGACTACATCGTCGGCATCCTCGAGGAGGAGCTGCCGGCCTATCCCTCCGTGGGCCTGGGGTTCAAGAAATTCATAGGGCTGGACAACTTGGTCGTCGACTCCAAGCCCATCGACGGCGTGGCCCTGGGCCAGGGCTTCGAAAAGGGCGACGTCGTCCTGAGCGTGGACGGCCGCACCTATACGGACGCGAACGATCTGCGCACGACCCTGGCCAAGTTCGCCTGGGAGGCCGAAGCGAAGTTCCGCATCCTGCGGGCCGGGGCGGAAAAGGAAATCACCTTGAAGTTCCATGAGCAGCCGCCCGCGCCGGAGGCGAAAAAATAAACTCCAACCTATTCGTTCAGGAGGCGTCATGAAGAAAGTACGGTGTCTTTCGATCCTTCTCGTCTTTGTCCTGGCGGCTGGATTCCTGGCCGCCCAGGAGCCTCCGGCCCCTCCCAAGATCGAGCGTCTGAAACACCAGATCGAGCGGATCGTCCGCAACCAGGACGGTGTCGTCGGCGTTTCGGTCAAGCACATCGAGACCGGCCAGGGGCTGGCCCTGAACGGCGACGTTTCCTTCCCCATGGCCAGCACGTTCAAAGTTCCGATCCTTTTCGAGCTTCTCCACCAGGTCAAGGAGGGCAAGTTCCGGCTGGAGGATGAGATCGACGTCCAGAAGGCCGATCAGCATCTGGGGAGCGGGATGTTCTCCCGGCTGGTCATGCCCGGTCTCAAGGTGAGCGTCCTGAACGCCGTCCATTTCATGATGATGATCAGCGACAATTCGGCCACCGACCTGCTCCTGGCCAAGGTCGGCGCCGAAAAGATCAACGCCCGCCTCAAGGCCCTGGGCATTGAGGGGATCTCGGTTAACCGCTCCTGCCAGGTTCTCATCACCGACCTGATGGCCTTGATGACCTCCTCGGGACAAGAAGCGACGAAGGCCGCCTACGTCAAGTTCGGCCAGGATCCGCGCGATCAAGCCACGCCGGCGGCCATGACTGCGCTGCTCGAAAAAGTGTTCAAAAAAGAGGTCCTGGATCCGGAGTCCTGCGATCTGATGCTGCGGATCATGTTCAAGTGCGAGACGGGGGAGGGCCGCATCAAGGGTGGACTCCCGCCCGGAACGCCCTTGGCCCATAAGACCGGGACGATCGCCGGAACGGTCAACGACGTCGGCGTCATCACCCTGCCCGATGGCCAGGGCCATGTCGTCCTGTCCGTGTTGACCAAGGAATTCACCGACGAGACGGCCGCGGTCGAAGCCCTCATCGCCAAGATCGCCCGGGTCGTCTACGATTATTTTCTGTTCGCCAATTGATCCGCGGAACGAAGACGGCCCGGGCCCGTCAGCGGCCGCTTCGGAAGGAGCCTTCACCATGCGTCGTCGAAACACTCTCGGCGTTCTTCTCGGCTTGCTTTACGCCGCCGCGGCGGGACGGGCTGCGGCCCAGGTTCCGCCCACCCCGGGCGAGGAAAGCGGCTATGCGCGATACAGCCAGAACGAGGACATCGCCCGCTTCCTGAGCGGACTAGCGGCATCCAGCCGGGAAATCCGCGTCCGGATCGTCGGCCGCTCCAAGGACGTCCCCGGATATCCGGCCCAGGATATCTATCTGGCCGTGATCAGCGATAACGGGACCGCACGCGCCGGGGATCTCGACCGGGCCAAAGCGACCATCCTCCTGACCGCCGCCCAGCACGGCAACGAGCAGTCGGCCAAGGAGGCCTGTCTGCGGCTCCTGCGCGACTTTGCCGCCGGCGGATTGAAGCCGCTCTTGAAGAAGATCAACGTGCTGGTCATGCCCCAGACCAATCCCTACGGCAATCAATTCGACGTCCGGACGAACGAGATCGAGCTGGACATGAACCGCGACCACGTCAAGGTTGAGGCCGAAGGGGTGGCCGCCATCCACCGGGTCTTCCGCGAATTCCGGCCCGAGGTCACGATCGACGTTCATGAAAAAGGCGACGATTACTATCGCCTCTCCATCGGCTGCGTCTCCAACGCCAACATCGACGCCCGGCTCCAGGACTTCTCCCGCCGCNNNCTGGCCGGGCGGGAGGAGATGAAGCGTTACAGCACGACCGATCTCAATGACGGCCGCAACAGCCTGGGCATCTTCGAGACGCTCAGCTTCATCCAGGAAGGCGCATCGCGCCACGACATTCCAACCCTGGGCGAGCGAACCGATCGCCAATACTGGGGACTGCGCGGGCTTTGCGAAGCCGCCGCCGGACACGCCGCCGAGATTTTGACCCTGGTCAACGGGCTCCGCCGGGACCTCTTGACCAAGGCCGCGGTATACGATGAATCAAGCCTCGTTCACCTGCGCATGGCGTATGCCCGCGATCCCAAGAACCCGACCCTGACCATCCGGCAATTCGAGGAAGTCCCGCAGACCCAGTCCCGGATCCTGGGAACCCTCAAGGCCGATAGGAAAGCGGGGGAGCCCGTGCGGTCCTCGGACCTGGTTCCGCCGCCGTCGGCCCGGGCGCCGAAAGTGGAGTCGCTCGTGGTCAAGAACTGGTTTCCCGGCGTCGAGCCCCGGTTGTCCGTATCCCGCCCCCTCGGTTATGTCATTCCCTCCGCCCATGCCGACGTCGTCGAGAATCTCCTCCGGCTGGGAATCGCCGTCGCTGTCTTCAACCGGGACCGCGTCCTGGACGTCGTAGCCTACACGGTGGGGACGATCGTTCCCGCTAAATACGATTACCTGGCCCCCGAAAGCATCGAGGTTTCCAAAACGGTTCTCCGGCTGCCCGCCCGGCGCGGTGATTACTACGTCTCCTGCGCCCAGCCCGCGGCCAACCTCGTCGCTTGCCTGCTGGAGCCGCAGTCCGAATTCGGTCTGATCCGCTATTGGGCGTACAAACTCGTCCCGGCGGCGGGGGACGTCTGGGCCTTCTATCGGCTGACGAAAGTCCAGGACCTGCCCGTCGTGCCCTACAAGGATTGGCGGGAGTAGGGGCGGAAAGTTTCAGAAACGCTTTTCTTTGAGATCGAGGTAGATCACTTCGACCAGGCTGGGCCAGCGATTATTGGCCGGAGTCTGAACGCCCAGCGCCGATTTGATTTCGTCGAGGGTTTTGCCCGCGTCCAACAATTCTTTGACCTTGGCTTGTTTTTCCTGGATCGATTTCAACTCGCTTAGAATATCGGCCTTTGTCTCCGGATCGTTGTGCCCGCTGATGAAAATATCGGCGTCCAGCATGAGAATTTCCCGAAGGTTTCGGACCAAGCCGAACGAAGTGCCGCCTTTCTGACGATGGACGAGCGGGTCGCGACCCAGGAAGACGAGATCACCGACGAAGGCAGCCCGCTCCTTGGGGAAGAAAACGATCGAGTCGCCGCTCGTATGGGCCGGGCCGAAGTTGGCGAGCCGGGCGGGCAAGCCCTCGGGGAGGAATACCGTGCCGGCCTTGAATGTCACGGTAGGCAGGTAGGCGCGGTAGGCGGCCATTTTCTCGTCTTTGAAAGCTTCTTCCATCTCCCTTTTGGTATTTTCACTGGAGATGATGCGCAGGCCGGCGGGAAACGCGGTCAGGCCGTTGACGTGATCGCCGTCGCTGTGGGTCAGAATGATCGTCCCGATAGGTTTGGGCGTGATTTGGGCGATCATGGCGATCATGGCCTTGGCCCCTTCCGGCGTCATTTTAGCGTCAATGACGGTGACGTCCTTGTCTCCGACGTAGAAGCCGGAATTGGCCATGATCCCGCCTTTAAGCCAATAAAGATCGCCCTTGATCTTCACCGCGGAGAGCGGTTCGGGGGCTTGGGGGTCCAGTTTGGCTGCGGGCGCGGACTGGCGGGCCAGGGCGGCGCCGCCGCCGAGGATGACAGCGGCGAAGAGCGAAACGACGATTATTTTCTGGAACATGGATGGACTCCTTTCAGGATGGAATCAGTATACCGGAAGCGGCGGGGGAGGCCAAGCGCACCCTTCAGCGCTCGAACAACCTGCGGAGTTTCCGCAGGGAGAACAGCGACAGGACGATGCGGGCCATAGTCAGTAGGGAAATCGAACGGCTCCGGTATTCCAGTCGCCCGGCCTTGACGGCGGCGATGATGGAAGCCTGAGTTTTATCGGCATCGACGAGAGAATAGGTGCGGCCGAACTGTCGGCGGGTATGGCAATCCGACGTCCCGACCAGGGGTTTCCCGGATGCGGCGGCCAGGCGGACGGCCTTGGCGTTGAAATCGACGACTCGGTTGTAATAACTGGCGAATTCGATGGCGTCGAATATGGGCAGCAAAGGATGGAGGCGCGAACGGAGGGACTGAAAAATGGAGAAGAACGGATGGGGGGCGATGAACAGGCAGTCGGGCGTCTTCAAGCGGGCGAGATCGGCCAGAGCGTAGCGGATCTTGGGACCGACCGGAAAGCGGGGATTGATGACCAGAACATGGCACCCTTCGGCCGTGATTTCCGCCCCCGGCAGCAGCAGGACGCCTTTCAACGCGGCATAGGCACGAAGGTCTTCATTGAAAGTGACCTGGTTATGATTCGTCACGGCCAAGGCGTCGAATCCGAGGCCTGCCGCCCGGTCGATCAAATCCCGGGCGGAATAGCGGATACGGTCCTGCGGATCCTCGGCCGTGTGGGTATGGAAATCGATCTTGAGCATGGGGAAAAAACGAGCCGGCGAAGGGAGGGCCTTCACCGGCTCGTTTCGTTTTGCCTTTTGGCGAAGCTCAGAGCTTCGTTTCTTCGACCGTCTTGCCGACGGAGGTGACCGTCTTTTTTAGCTGGGCGGATTCCTCTTCGTTGAGCTTGATCTCATAGATCTTCTCTAAGCCCTTGGCCCCGATGAGGCAGGGCACGCCGATGAAGAGGCCCTTGACTCCGTACTCGCCCTCGCAAAGGGCGCAGGCGGGCAGGACCCGCTTCTTGTCCTTGAGATAGCTTTCGGCCATGACAATGGCGCTCCAAGCCGGGCTGAAGAAGGCCGAGCCTTTGCCGAAGAGCTTGACGATCTCGGTGCCGGCCTCGCGCGTACGCAGGACGACCTTGTCGATCTGCTCTTTGGTCGCGATCTCGGTCAGAGGCACGCCGCCGACGGTCGTCAGGCGGGGCAGGGGGACCATGTCCGGTCCATGGCCGCCGAGGACCGTGCCGGCCACGTCGACCACGGACACGCCGAGCTCCATCGCGATAAAGGCCCGCCAGCGGGCGGTATCGAGCGTCCCGGCCATGCCCAGAACCTGGTGTTTGGGAAAGCCGGTCATTTTGTAGAAGGCATAGACCATGGCGTCGAGGGGGTTGGTGACGATGATGCAGAAAGCCTTGGGGGCATGCTGCTTGACGCCCGCGGCGACTTTGCCGATGATGTCCAGGTTCACCGCCAGAAGGTCCTCGCGGGTCATGCCGGCCTGGCGGGGCTTGCCGGCCGTGACAATGACCACGTCGGCCCCGGCGATGTCCTTGTAATCAGAAGTCCCGATGATGGCGGCGTCGTAATTGCCATGGGGGGCCATTTCCATCAGGTCGAGGGCCTTGCCCTTGGCCGGGTTCTCCAGTTCGGGGATGTCCAGGATGACGATGTCCCCCAGCTCCTTCTGGGCGGCCAGCATGGCCAGGATCTGTCCGATCTGGCCGCCGCCGATGAGGGCGATCTTTTTTCTCATAAAGCGTGACTCCTTTTATGATGTTGCGGCCCCGGTCCGGACGCGGATCGCTCCCGTCGCCGACGAGGCCTTTTCTTGGCGTTCAAACCTTGACGTAGCCTTCCCACGTCGAGGCCAGCTTGGGGTTGTGCAGCCAGTCCATGACGTAATCGGTGAAGGCCGACCCGGTCGCGCCCGTGGCCCGGCCGGTGATGGACATCCTCTTCTCATATTGGCCCGTGACGTCCAGGGCCATCTCCAGATTCTTGGCTTTGTCGGGGTACCCGATGTGGCCGACNNCGCGGCGCCGATCCGTGGATGGCTTCGAACATGGCGTACTGCTTGCCGATGTTGGCGCTGCCGGCGGTGCCGACGCCGCCCTGGAACTCGGCCGCCTCGTCGGTCAGGATGTCACCGTAGAGGTTGGGCAGGACCATGACTTGGAAGTCGCGGCGGCGCTTTTCGTCGACCAGTTTGGCCGTCATGATGTCGATGTACCAGTCATCGGCTTCGATGCCCGGATAGTCCTTGGCGATGCGGTAGAAGTTTTCCAGGAAGCGGCCGTCCGTCGTCTTGACCACGTTGGCCTTGGTGATGCAGGTGACGCGCTTGCGGCCGAATTTCTTGGCCTGCTCGAAGGCCAGCCGGCAAATGCGGTCGGAGCCGGGACCGGTGATGAGCTTGAAGTCGATGGAGATATCGGCGTCGACGTCGATGCCGTAAGGGCCGAGAGCGTAGAGATCCTCGGTGTTTTCGCGGAAGAACAGCCAATCGATGCCCTGCTTGGGCACCCGGACGGGCCTGACATTGGCGAAAAGGTCGAGCTCCTTGCGCAGGGCCACATTGCAGCTCTCGATATTCGGCCAGGGGTCGCCTTTGCGCGGCGTGGTCGTGGGTCCCTTGAGGGTGACGTGATAGGTCTTGATCTCGGCCAGGACATCGTCGGGGATGGCCTTGTGCTGGGCGGCCCGGTTTTCGATCGTCAGCCCTTCGATGTCGTTGATGATGATCTTGCCCGCCTTCAGCTCATCTTTAAGGAGGTGAGCCAGCACCCGCTTCGATTCGGCGGCGATGAACGGGCCGATGCCGTCGCCGGCCAGGATGCCGATGCGGAGCGGCTTGATCTTCGTGTAATCGACCCAGTCCGGCATGGCCTTGACCTTTTCCATGCGCTTCATCTGGACTTCAAGGAGCTTCCCGAAATGCTCCTTGGCCCGATTGATGGCGTTTTGATCCATGGACATTCCTCCCTGAGATGAAATAGGATGAGTATAGGGAACAGCATTTTATACTGATTATTCCCAAAAAACAACCGCCGGGTGGATCCGCCCGGCCCGGGGAATTTCCTCCTTGACCTTCCTCCCCCTACCTTTTATAAACTAGGAAGCCTCGATCGGAAATCGGAACCTTAGCGGAGGCCCGCCATGTTGGAAAGTTACGAAAAAGCGGCCGCGGAAAGGCGGTCGTTGGGGATCCCGCCCCTGCCCCTGAGCCCTGAGGAGACGGCCGAAGTCTGCCATGGATTGGAGAATCCTCCCGACGGAAAAGCGGCCGAGCTCACCGCTCTTCTCCGCGACCGGGTCTCGCCCGGCGTCGATCCCGCAGCCAAGGTCAAAGCCGAGTGGCTGGCCCGGGTGGCCCGCGGCGAAATCCGCTCGCCGGCGATCACTCCTCCGGACGCGGTCTTCATTCTGGGGACGATGCTGGGCGGTTATAACGTCGGCCCCTTGGTCGAATTTCTGGAGCGGAAAGAGCTGGCTTCGGCGGCCGCAGAGGCTCTCCGGCATACGATTCTCGTCTATGGCGCATTTGACTCCGTCGTCGGGCTGGCCCAGGCCAATCCGGCGGCCCGGACCGTCCTCGAATCCTGGGCCCAAGGGGTTTGGTTCCTATCCAAACCGGCCTTTCCGGCCGCCCTGACCCTGAAAGTTTTTAAGGTCGACGGCGAGATCAATACCGATGATTTTTCTCCGGCCAAACATGCGGCGACCCGGCCCGATATCCCGCTCCACGCCCAGACCATGGGCCTGACCCGGTTCCCGGGCGGCTTGGAAACGATCGCCCGCTTCCGGGCGCAGGGGTACGGGGTGGCTTTCGTAGGCGATGTCGTCGGCACGGGCTCTTCGCGCAAGTCGGCCTGCAATTCCGTCCTTTGGCACATCGGCGAGGATATTCCATTCGTTCCCAACAAGCGCCGNNGCGGCCGGCCGGATCGAAAAAGAGAATGGGGAGATCCTCTCGACATTCGGACTCAAGCCGCCCACTATCCGGGACGAATACCGGGCCGGCGGCCGGCTGAATCTCATCATCGGCCGGGCCTTGACCAACAAGGCCCGGGCGGCAGCGGGTTTGCCGGAAGCGGATTTCTTCGTTTCCCAGAAGAATCCGGCGCCTCCGCCGGGTCAGGGATTCACCCAGGCCCAAAAGATCGTCGGCCGGGCTTGCGGCGCCGCCGGCATCCTGCCGGGTTCGGCCTGCGAGCCGAAAATGACTACGGTGGGATCCCAGGACACGACCGGACCGATGACGGCAGACGAGCTCAAGGAGCTGGCCTGCCTGGAATTCCAGGCCGACCTGTTTATGCAGTCCTTCTGTCATACCGCGGCATATCCCAAGGCGGCCGACGTGAAGATGCATAAGAATCTGCCGGGGTTCATGATCGCCCGTAAGGGCGTGGCCCTGAAACCCGGAGACGGCGTCATCCATTCCTGGCTCAACCGTCTGCTTCTTCCGGACACCATGGGCACGGGCGGCGACTCCCACACCCGCTTCCCGATCGGACTGAGCTTTCCGGCCGGGTCGGGTCTGGTGGCTTTTGCCGGCGCTTTGGGCTTCATGCCCCTGGATATGCCCGAGTCGGTCCTGGTCCGATTCAAAGGACAATTCCATCCCGGCATCACCCTGCGCGACGCGGTGAATGCCATACCCTACCAGGCCATCCGTCAGGGCCTTCTGACCGTGGCCAAGAAGGGCAAAAAGAACGTATTCAATGGGCGCATCCTGGAAATGGAAGGCCTGCCCGATCTGACCGTGGAGCAGGCCTACGAGCTGACCGATGCTTCGGCCGAACGGTCCGCCGCGGGTAGTGTCATCGCTCTTGGGCCCGCGCCGGTAGAGTCTTTCCTGAAGAGCAACATCGCCCTGATGGAAAAAATGATCGAGGCGGGCTACCAGGACGCCGGGACGCTGAGGCGGCGAATCGATGCCTGCCGGGCTTGGCTCGCTAAGCCCGTTCTCCTCGAGCGGGATGGGCAGGCCGGGTATGCCGCCGTGCTGGAGATCGATCTGGCCGACATCCGGGAGCCGCTCCTGGCCTGCCCCAACGATCCCGACGACGTCAAGCCCCTTTCGGTTGTGGCGGGGGACAGGCTCGACGAGGTCTTCATCGGCTCGTGCATGGTCAACATCGGCCATTTGCGGGCCGCCGCCCGGATCTTTGACAAGGCGCCATATCCCAAAACCCGTATTTGGATCACCCCTCCGACGAAGATGGACGAGATCCAGCTCAAGAAAGAAGGCGTTTACTCTATATTTTCCCAGGTCGGCGCCCGGGTCGAAATCCCCGGCTGTTCGCTCTGCATGGGAAATCAGGCCCGGGTGCAACCCGGAGTCACGATCCTCTCGACGTCCACGCGCAATTTCGACGACCGGATCGGCGATGGAGCCCGCGTCTATCTGGGCTCGGCCGAGCTGTCCGCTGTGGCCGCTCTGATGGGGAGGCTCCCGACCCCCGCCGAGTACTTCGCCGTGCTGAACGAGAAGGTCCTGCCTTTCGCCAAGGACATCTACAGATATCACCAATTCGACGAGATGAAGGACTTTTCTCTCAGCACCGTCTGAAGGCGCCATGATAAACATGATAAACCTGAAAGACCAAAAAGTCCTGATCACGGGCGGATCGCGGGGAATCGGCCGGGCCGCGGCGCTTCTCTTCGCCGGGGCCGGAGCGGACGTGGCCATCACTTATCAGTGCCGGGATGAAGCCGCCCTCGCCGTCCAGGCTGAAGTGGCCCAAAAAGGCCGCGCCTGCGTGATCCATAAAGTGGAGCTGTCCCGCCGGGACGCGGTGGAGGCCATGGTCGATGATCTCATCCGGAGCTGGGGCCGGATCGACTCCCTGGTCAACAATGCCGGCATCTGGAACTATCTGGAAATCGGGGGGGGAGACGTGGATACCTGGAAGACCATGATGGCCGTCAATCTGGATAGCCTCTTTTACCTGGCCAACGCCGTCGTGCCGCATATGAAAAAGCAGGGGCGGGGCCGGATCGTGAACGTCGGTTCGACGGCCGGCATCAGGGGCGAGGCTTACCACTCCCACTACGCAGCCAGCAAGGGGGCCATGAACGCCCTGACCAAGTCCTGGGCGGTTGAGTTCGCTCCTTGGAACATCAATGTCAACTGCGTCGCGCCGGGCTGGGTGGATACGGACATGTGCGCGGAGGTTTTCAAGGACGCGGCCTACCGGGAATCCGTCCGCCAATCNNACCGGGGCGGTCCTGAGCGTCAACGGCGGCGGAGTCCTGTGCGGAGCTTGAGCGGAAAACTATCGCTTGACAGCCAATTTGCGGCTGTGTTAATCAAAAGAATGTAATAAGAGAATAATGGGTAAAAAGCACCTTTCTCTGATCATTGTTCCCCACAACAAATCTGGGTATAGAACCCTGTCTTTCTCTGAGCGTTTCGTCCGAAACGCCAAGTGGGGAGTGGTCGTCCTGGGCGTCCTGCTCTTCGGGGTCATCGGCGACTATGTCCGTGTCCGGATCAACGGCGTCGGCCTGAAGAGCCTGGCTGCGGAGAATGCTAAACAGAGGGAAAGGCTGTCCGAATACGAAGTGTCGATCTCCAATCTGGAAAAACAGATCCGGGACCTCGACGAATACCGGAAAAAAATAAATCTTTTGGCCGGGGTCCGGTCCCCGGACGAACTCAAGGAAGTGGGCGGCGGAGGCCGGAGCTATACGCCTCCGGACGGCCAGGTCATTCCGGGGCTCCCGCCGAGCGTTGCTCCCGGGAGTCTGAAGTCCGTCGAGCTGAGGGCGGATGACGTCAAGAAAAACCTGGAAAAACTGGTCACTTTTTTCCAGAACCAAACGACGCTTCTATCCACCACTCCGTCGATCTATCCCACGGCGGGACTGTTGACCTCGTATTTTGGATGGCGGCACGATCCATTCACCGGCAAGCAGCAGTTCCATTACGGCTTGGACATCGCCTCCGTCCTGGGAAATTCGGTCGTCGCCACGGCCGACGGCGTCGTCATCGCCACGAATACCGATCAAAGCATGGGCCGATCCGTCCAGATCAGCCACGGTCTGGGCATTCTGACGGTCTATGGCCACTTGAACAAGTTCAATTGCCGGGTCGGGCAGAAAGTCAAACGCGGCGATGTCATCGGCGAGGTGGGCAATTCGGGCCGGGCCCTGGGGCCCCATGTCCATTATGAAGTCCGGGTAAACGGAACGACGGTCAACCCCCTCACCTATATCATGGAGTAGGCCCGCCGCCGCTTCTCTCCGAGCCCGCCTTTATTTCCAAGAATGATTCTCGGTCGAATCGCCGCGCCGCGCCTGCAGGACCGCTGCGGGAGCCAACCGTCCTCCCCGAATGAACACCGCCGCTTCCAGCGGGTTCCGTCCTTCGGCTTGAAGACGCGTCAGCAGATATTCCGTCCCTTCTCCACAGGATAGGCGGATCCCCGCCGCACTCGTTTCCAGGACCGTGCCCGGAACGCCTCCTGAGGCGGGCGCTTCCGGGGCCAGGGGATGGCCTTCATGGAGGATGAGCCGCTCTCCGCCGAAAAACGTATAGGCGGTGGGCCAGGGATTCATGGCCCGGACATGACGGTCGATCGCGGCCGCCTTCTGTGACCAATCGACCCGCCCCGAATCCTTTTTCAGCTTGGGGGCCGGTGTAGCCAAGGCGTGATTCTGAATCCGCGGGACGATGACGCTGAGCTGTCCGATCGTCTTGACCAGAAGCTCCGCGCCCAGGACCGCCAGGCGGGCCTCCAGTGATCCCGCGGTATCGTCGGAGCGGATGGGGGTTTCGACCGAGGAAAAAATATCGCCTTCGTCCATGCGCTCGTTCAGCCGAAAAATCGTGATCCCGGTCGAGGACTCGTTATTGAGGATGGCCCAAGCGACCGGCGAGGCCCCGCGGTATTTGGGGAGCAGGGAAAAATGGACGTTCAGGGAGCGATGCGGGGGAAGATTGATGACCGGCTCCGGCATGATTTGGCCGTAAGCGACGACGACGTGAAGGGCGGCGCCTGTTTCCCGGAGCCGCTCCACGGCCGTCGGATCCTTGCGGATCCGCTCCGGTTCGAAGGAGGGAATTCCCCGTTCCCGGGCGAAGGCTTTGACGGCGCAGGGAGTGAGCCGGCGGCCTCGGCCGGCGGGGCGGTCGGGCTGGGTGACGACCAGCGGAATGTCGTGTCCGGCGTGAAGAAGACCCTCCAGGGAGGGCA
>PMCY01000243.1:15808-17670 GCA_003154255.1 Candidatus Aminicenantota bacterium
CCTTCCTTGCGGATGATCTCGGGGTTGACGAGGACGTGAAGCTCTTCAGGGTTTTCGCCGATCGACAGATCAACGACGATGATCCGTTTCAAAACGTCGATCTGCGGAGCGGACAGCCCGATTCCCGGGGCCTTGTGGACGGTTTCGATCAGATCTTTGATGAGCCGGCGGACCTCGGTGTCGAATTCGGCGATGGCTTCGGACTTCTTGGCCAAGGTGGGGTGCCCCAGCTTGATAATTTCGCGAATGGCCACGATATGTCTCCCGCGGCCATTTTACTACGGGGAGCAGTGAATATGTTACATAATCCTTGCTGCTCCCCGAGTACTAGCCGGGCGACAAAGACATCCGAGGTTGATAATATTTCGCCCGGCTTAGTAAACGAATCGCCGGGCCCGTTCAATCGGGCGGGAGGAGCGATTGGAGACGAACGGGCCGAGCGCCGGAAAACAGGCGCAAAAAAAAACGGGGGAACGGGACTGTCCCGTTCCCCCCGTTGAGAGAACTGATCAGATGACGGCCGAAGGCGGCGGCGGCTCGTCGGCCGCGCCGCGGTTCTTGAGCGGGACAGCTACCAGGTACCAGGCCATCAGGGCGAGGACAACCAAACCCACCAGGTAGCTCGGCTCCTTGAAGACCTTGAAGATGTCGAAGTGGATGATGTTGTTCATGAACAGGAACTTCCATAGGGCTCGGACCAGGGCGGTCAAGCCCTCGCCGGCGATCAGGCCGGCGGCCAGAAGGATCCCGACGTTGTCCACGCGGGCCTTCTGGGCCGGGTTGCAGCCGCGCTTGGCTGCCCGGCGATCGAGGGCGCCCTTGATCATCCCGCCGACGAAGATGGCGAAAGTCGTCTCCAGGGGCAGATACATGCCCACGGCGACGAGCATGGGCGATTTGACCTGGATGAGGATGAAGGCCAGTCCCATGAACATGCCGACGATGACCAGCGGCCAAGCCAGCTCGCCGCCGACGATGCCCTTGGCCAGGACGGCCATCAGGCCGGCCTGCGGCGCGGGCAGGTCCTTACTGCCGAGCTCGAAGGACTTGATGAGCAGCATGATGGGAAAATAGAGGACGAGCGAGGCGACCAGGATGCCGATCAGGTTGCCGACCTGCATCTTCCAGGGCGTGCCGCCCAGGAGATGGCCGACCTTGAGGTCCTGCAGCATCTCGCCGGCCACGGCCGAGGATACGCAGACGACCGCGGCGACGCCCAAGACGGCCAGCAGGCCCTGCGTCCCGGAGACGCCGATGGCGACCATGAGAAGGGCGGCGATGATGAGCGTCGAGAGGGTCAATCCGGAGAGGGGATTGTTGGAGGCGCCGATCGTTCCGACTAGATTGCCCGAGACAGCGGCGAAGAAGAAGCCGGCGATGGCCATGACCGCGGCGGCCATGAGGGCCGAGGGATAGGCCCCGGTGAAGACGCGGTAGACGAAGATCATCATGACGAAGGCCAGCAGAAGCCCGCCCAGGACCAGCTTGACGTTGAGGTCCTTTTCCAGGCGGGAGGTCGCCTCGGCCTGCCCGGCCGCCTTCTTGACGTCGCCCAGGGAGCGCTTGATTCCCTGTCCCAGGCTCTTGCGCATCTTGAAGAGCGTGTAACCGGCGCCGACGAGCATGCCGCCGACGGCGATCGGACGGATGATGAACTTCCAGACGTTGGTCACGTTGGAAGCCCAGTCGATGGACGACGCGGCCGCTCCGGGTCCGGCCAGTTGGGCGACAAGCTCGGGCCCGAGGAAAAAGACCAGCAGGGGGGCGAAAAGGCCCCAGGCCAGGATGCCGCCGGCGAAGTTCAGCGAGGCCAGCTTGGGCCCGATGATATAGCCGACGCCCAGGTACGCGGGGAAGATGCC
>PMCY01000243.1:17718-48083 GCA_003154255.1 Candidatus Aminicenantota bacterium
TGGATCTCGGCCGCGGCCACGGACTCGGGAAAGGCCAGGTCGGGGTCGGTGACCATGACTCGGCGCAGGAAGGTCACGAACATGATGCCCAGGAATCCGCCGACAAACATCAGGGCCGCCGACTTCCAATAATCGAGCTGACCCCAGACCCCGGTGATGAGGAAAGCCGGAATGGTGAAGATGGCTCCGGCGGCCACGGATTCGCCGATCGAACCGACGGTCCGGGCGATGTTCTCCTCCAGGATCGAGCCTTTCATCAATTTCAGGACGGCCATGCCGATGACGGCCGCCGGGTAAGTGGCGGCGATGGTCATCCCCGCCCGCATCCCCAGGTAGGCGTTGGCCGCGCCGAGAATGACGGTCAGGAAAAGGCCGATGATGAGCGCCCTGAAGGTGAATTCCTTCATGTTGGTCTTTTCGGGTACGTAGGATTGTTGACTCATCTCCTGCTCTCCTTATTCCGGAATGACCTATGTATATGAAAAAGTCCCCGTCCCCGTCAAGACGAAGTTGAACCGGGCTTCGTTTGCAGAATGGCCGGAAATGTGTTAAAAGACTGTTTTTAGAGGAAGATCCATGAGCATAGCCCGCTGGTTTAAGAATCGTCTCCTATGCGACCTGGCCATCGACCTCGGCACGGCCAACACGCTGGTCTATCTCAAGGGCAAAGGCATCATCATCCAAGAGCCGAGCATCGTCGTCATCAACAAGCTGAGCGGCAAAGTCGAGGCCGTCGGCATCCGGGCCAAGGAGATGCTGGGCAAGACGCCGGCCAACGTGCAAGCCATCAAACCGATGCATGACGGCGTCATCGCCGACTTCGAGATCGCCGAGAAAATGCTCGACTTCTTCATCAAGAAGGCCACCAATAACCGCGGCTTCCTCCTCCGCCCGCGCATCGTCATCGGCATCCCCACCGGCATCACCCAGGTCGAACGGCGGGCGGTCAAAGACGTCGCCATGCGGGCCAAGGCCACCGAGGTCTTCCTGGTCGAACAGCCCATGGCCGCGGCCATCGGGGCCGATCTGCCCATCTCCGAACCGACCGGCAACATGGTCGTCGATATCGNNTGGACGAGGCCCTCATCTCCTATCTTAAGAAGAAATACAACCTCCTCATCGGCGAGCGTTCGGCCGAACAGGTCAAGATCCAAATCGGCTCAGCCTACCCCTTGGACGAGCCGCTGACCATGGAAATCAAGGGGCGCGATCTTCGGGAAGGCATCCCCAAGACGATCGTCATCGACGACCAGGAGATCCGCGAAGCCCTGGAAGAGGTCGTCAGCGCCATCGTCAACGCCGTCCGCATCGCTTTGGAAAAGACCCCGCCCGAGCTGTCGGCCGACATCATCGACCGCGGTATCATTCTGACCGGCGGTGGAGCCCTCCTGAAGAACCTGGACAAGCGCATCCGCGAGGAGACCCAGCTGCCCGTGTTCATCACCGAGGACCCGCTGACGACGGTCGTCCTGGGCGCGGGCAAGATGCTCGACGACATGGAGCTGCTGAAAAAAGTCGCCATCCCCTAAACCGGCGGGAGAGTAGGCATGCCTCTGGCCCGGCCGGAACGGAAGAAACTCCTGATCGTCTCGGGTTTGATCGTTTTCCAGCTCTTTCTAGTCTCCCTCCAAGTCCCCCTCGGCGAACGGCCCAGCATCCTGGAGCGGGGCGTCTTTCTCATCCTGGCGCCGGCCGGGCATGCGATGCGCATCCTGACCGGGGCGGCGGCGGGCGTCTGGAATCGCTATCTCTACCTGCGCGGCGTGGAAACCCAGAATCAGGACATGCGGGACGAGCTGTTCCATTTCCGCCAGGAGAACTTCGTTCTCCGGCAGGGCCTGTCGCGGCTTCAGGACCGGGAGGCCGCGGCAAAGCTCCTGGCCGGGCTCAAGCGGTCTTTCCGCGTCGCCTCCGTCATCGGCGTCGACGCCGTCAATGTGCGCAAATCGGTCCTCATCGATCTGGGCCGGGCCGATGGACTGGTCGTTAATCAGCCCGTGGTCGATGGCGACGGCCGGCTGGTCGGGCGGACGATCGAGCCGATCTCCCGTCATGAGGGTACGGTCGAGCTCATCACCAGCGACGGCTGCAACGTGGGCGTCATCTCCGTAAAAAGCCAGGTCGTAGGCGTCCTGGCCGGCGCTCCTGAACAGGGGATGTGCCGCCTGAAGTACATTCTATCGACCAACAACAACCTGGAGAAGGATGAAGAGCTGATCACCTCCGGTTTCGACAAGATTTGCCCGCCGGGGATCCCGGTCGGCCGGATCCTGGACATCCGTGAAACCTCCGCCTTGTTTAGAATCGTCATCGTCCGTCCCTATTTCGAGCTTCACCGTCTGACCACGGTGGCCGTCCTGGCCGGTGAGCAGCCATGGAACGGGGAGCGCTGAGCCATGCGTCTGGTCCTTTACGGTGCCCTGACCCTCCTGGGAGCCGTATTGCTGCATGCCTTGCTCGGGCCGTGGCTGTCCGCCTCCATCTTCGGTCTCAATGTTTTCCCGATCGCGGTCATCCTNNTTCGCCATGGTCAAAGGCGACCTGGCCGGAGCGTTGATGGGGACGGCGGCGGGAATTGTCGCCGACGCCTTCTCCCTGGGTGTCTTTGGAGTCAATGGTGTCGTTCTCACCGCCGTCGGATTTCTGGCCGGATGGATCTCGAGGCGCATCAATGTCGTATCCCCGGCACGCTCATTCCTCTTCATCGGGCTCCTCTCGGCGTTTGAACTGGCCGTCCGGGTGAGCCTGATCGCCTCGATCCTGGCCGAACCCGCGCCTTGGGATCAGGGTCGTCTCCTTCTGCACCCCCCCGTTATGGGCCTGGCCGGAGCGGTGGCCTTCGCCCTTTTCCGCCGGATACGGAAAGCCTATGTGCGCTGACCGGATCTACGAAGACCTGAGCCCGCTGCGGAAGCGGTCCCGGATTGTCTGGCTGGCGATTGAGATCGCCTTCGCCGGACTGGTTTTCTTCTACTGGAAAATCCAGGTCCTGGATTACAGGAAATACTGGGCCCAGGCTGAGGCCAACCGGACGCGGGAGATTGCCCTGCCCGCTCCCCGCGGCGTCCTGACCGACCGCACGGGGAAGATCCTCTTAGCCGACAACCGGGCCTCGTTCAAAGCGTCTTTCATCCGCGAAAATACCAAGGATTTCGAAGGCTCGATCCGGGAAGCCGGCCGCCTCCTGGATCTGGACCCGGCCATCATTAGGGAGCGGATCGAGAAATATCGCAGCCTTCCGGCTTTCCGCTCGATCGTGGTCAAGGACGAGTTGAGCCTCAAGGAAGTGACGCTGATCGAAGCCCGCCGCGGCGAACGCCCCGAGCTCATCGTCGAGACCGAGCCCAAGCGTCTCTATCCCTTCGGCGCTTTCGCCGCCCATGCCCTGGGCTACCTACAGGAGCTCACTCCGGACGAGTTGCGCACCATTTACAAGGGCCGCCGGGCCGGAGACATGGTCGGAAAATCCGGCGTCGAGGCCACCTATGAAAACGATCTCGTCGGCCGGGAAGGTCAGCTTGTCGAGGTCGTCGACAGCATCGGACGGAAGCGTTCGGAGCGGGAGAACGTCGAGCCGAAGCCGAGCCCGGGCCTGCGCCTGACCCTGGATTTCGATCTTCAGGCCAAGGCCCAGGATTTGCTCAAGGGAAAGGAAGGGGCGGTGGTCGTCCTGTCGCCGCAAACGGGCGAAATCCTGGCTTTGGCCAGCTCGCCGACCTTCGACCCGAACAAGTTCATCAATCGATTCACGCCCGAGGAATGGGTCGGTTTGATCGCCAGCCCCGATAAGCCCCTGCTCAACCGGGCGGTTCAGGGCCTTTACTCGCCCGGGTCGACGTTTAAAATCGTCATGGCCACGGGCGGCCTGGAGTCGGGCGCCATCACCGCTGCGACCTCGTTCTTCTGCGGCGGGAAGATCGAGATTTACGGGCACGAATTCTCCTGCATGGGGTCGCATGGGGCCCTGACCCTGCCCGACGCCATCCGCTTTTCCTGCAACATCTTCTTCTACAATGTCGGACGGCGCATGGGCATCGAAACCATCGCCGATTATGCCCGCCGCATGGGCTTGGGCCGGAAGACTGGGATCGATATTCCAGGCGAAGCGACCGGCCTCGTCCCCACCCCGGAATGGAAAAAGAAAACTCAGAAGGCGGTCTGGTTCCCGGGCGAAACGATCTCCGTGGCCATCGGGCAGGGCCCCCTCCAAGTCACGCCCCTGCAGATCGCCGCCGTTACGGCGGTCGTCGCCAACCGCGGCCGGGCCATCATCCCTCACTTTTTGGCCGGGGAAACCGCGCCGGCGGGGACGGACGCGGACCCGGGCCTGTCCGCGGCGAACGTGGAGCAGGTCGTCGAAGGCATGTGGCGGTCGGTCAACGCCGGGGGTTCGGGACAAGGCGCCCAGGTGCAGGGATTCGAAGTCTGCGGCAAGACGGGATCGACCCAGACCATGAGCCGGGAGCAGGCCGATCGCATCTCCGCCCAATCGAAACAGCGCAAGACCCATTCCTGGTTCACCGGCTTCGCTCCGCGCAACGACCCCCAGATCGTGGTCAGCGTCCTGATCGAATTCGGCGGCTTGGGCGGCGCCACCGCCGCGCCCGTGGCCAAAGAACTTTTCGGCATCTATAAGGATAAATATGCTCGATCGCATCCATCCGCGGGAAATTGACTGGGTTCTGATCGGACTGCTCCTGGTCAATTCGGCCATCGGACTGGTCCTCGTCCAGAGCGCTTCGCATTTCCTTCACGGCGGGTTCGCCGTCAGGCAGGCCGTCTGGATTCTGGCCAGCCTGATCCTCCTGTTTCTGCTCCTGACGGTCGATTACAAGATCCTGATGGGCTTTGTCCCCTACATCTATGTCTTCCTCTTTTTGGTCCTGCTGGTCATCCTTGTCCTGGGCAAGGCCGAGCGCGGGGCCAAGAGCTGGGTCGGGCTGGCTTTCATGGGCGGCCAGCCGTCCGAACTGGCCAAAGTGGTGGTCATCCTCATGCTGGCCCGGGTTTTCGCCGAGTTCAAATCGAGGTATGTCACGGCCGCGGCGACGGTCCTGAGCGGCGCCGTGACGGCCGGACCCCTGCTTCTCATCGCGCTCCAGCCCGATCTCGGGACGGCTTTGAGCATTGCGCCTCTTTGGCTGGGCAGCCTGGTTCTGGCCGGATTGAACCGCCGCACCCTTGTCATCATTCTCATCGCCGTCGTTGTCCTCTCGTTCTTCAGCTGGCAATTCCTGCTGAAGGACTATCAGAAGACGCGTTTAAAAACGATCATCAACCCCCTCCAGGATCCGCGCGGATCGGGCTATCATGTCCTGCAGTCGAAGATCGCCATCGGCTCGGGCGGCGTCGTCGGCAAAGGATTCATGAAGGGAAGCCAGAGCCAGCTCCGTTTCCTGCCCGCCCGCCACACTGATTTCATCTTCTCCGTGCTGGGGGAGGAGTTCGGCTTCCTGGGTGTCTGCGTCGTTCTGGGGGCCTATTTCCTGCTTTTGGCCCGCATCTTCCGGGCCGTCGGCCAGACGCGGGATAGGGCGGGCCTCTATATCGTCTTCCTCTGCGGCTGCATGGTGACCGTTCCCTTCATGGTCAACGTCCTGATGATCATCGGGCTTTTCCCGGTGACCGGGGTGCCCATCCCCCTTCTGAGTTACGGAGGATCGTCCCTGCTCTCCACGTACCTGGCCGTAGGTCTCGTCCTCAACGTCAAATTGCGGCGGTTCGCTTATGTCTGATGCGGCGCTGACGGCCGTCGAAAAACCGTCCCGCTATGCGGGAGGCGAATGGAACGCCGTCCGCAAGGATCCGGCTTCCGTGCGTTGCCGCGTCGTCCTGGCTTTCCCGGATCTGTACGAGATCGGCATGTCCTATCTCGGGCAGAAGATCCTCTATGACCGGGCCAACGCCCGGCCCGATGTCCTGGCCGAGCGGGTCTTCGCGCCCTGGCCGGATTTCGAACTCGCTTTGCGGGCCGCCGGCGAGCCCTTGCGTTCGCTGGAGAACCAGACCCCGCTCGCCGAGTTCGATATCATCGGCTTCTCGCTCCTGTACGAGCTGAACGACAGCAACATCCTGACCATTCTGGACCTGGGCGGAATTCCGTTCCGGCCCGCGGCCCGGAGTCCGGAACATCCGCTTGTCCTGGCCGGGGGACCGGCCGCATTCAACCCGGAGCCGCTGGCCGGGATTTTCGACGCCTTCTTCCTCGGAGACGGTGAAGAGGGTTTTCTGGAGATCTGCGACGCCTGGGCGACGTCAAAGCGCGACGCCCGGAGCCGGGCGGATCGCCTGGCTTCCTTGGCCGAAATTCCCGGCGTGTACGTCCCGTCCCTCTATAAAGCCTTCCGCCCCGGCGGATCGCCTCTCCTGGTGGTGCGGCCCGAAGAAGGAAGCCGGGCCCCGGCCGTCGTCCACAAACGCGTTCTGGCCTCTTTCGGCCATTCGGCCTTCCCCGAACAGATTATCGTACCCAACCTTCAGGCGGTCTTCGACCGGGTCGCCGTCGAAGTGGCCCGGGGCTGCCCGCAGAAATGCCGTTTTTGCCAGGCCACCAACCTTTATGCGCCGTACCGGGTCAAGGACCCCGGTTGCGTCATCGACGCCGTGCGCAATAGCGTAGAGGCGACGGGCTACGAGGATGCCTCGCTTTTCGGACTGTCCGTTGGCGATTATCCCTATCTGGAGCCCGTCGTGGAACAGCTTATGGCTTCTCTGGCACCCCGCCGCGTCTCGTTGTCGCTTTCTTCGCTGCGGCCGAAACGGCTCTCCGCGGAGATCGCGGAAACGATCACCAAGGTCCGCAAAACCGGCTTCACCCTGGTTCCCGAGGCGGGCACGGAGCGGCTTCGCCGGGTGATCAACAAACCCGTCGAGGACAAGGACCTCTGGGAAGCGGCCGATCACGCCTTCCGCCGCGGTTGGCGGCTCCTTAAGCTGTATTTCATGATCGGTCTGCCGACCGAGACCGACGAGGACGTGGATGCCATACCGGTCCTGGTACGCGAGCTTTCCGCCCGGGGCCGGGCGATCCTGGGCGGGCCGCCGCGCATCCATGTCAGCCTCTCCTCATTCATTCCCAAGCCGCACACGCCTTTTCAGTGGGTGGCCATGGAGACGCCTGAACGGCTTCTGGAGAAACAGCACCGCGTCCGGGCGGCTCTAGGGCGGGACCGCTCCGTGGAAATCAAGACCCAGGACGTGCGCGTTTCCGTTTTGGAGGCCATCTTTTCCCGGGGAGATCGGCGCCTCGGCGCCGTTCTGGAGGCGGCCTGGAAAGAAGGCGCCCGCTTTGACGGCTGGAACGAACATTTCCGGGTCGATATATGGGACCGCGCTTTGGCCGGATGCGGCGTCGACCCCAAGGACTACCTGGGCCGGCTGGAGCCGGATGCCTTGCTGCCGTGGGACCATATCGCCTCGGGCGTAGGCCGCTCTTTTTTAAAGGCCGAGCTGGGCCGGGCCCTGCGGGCCGAGCCGACGCCGGCCTGCACTGATCGATCCTGCGAGACATGCCGGGGCTGTGATTACGCGGAGACGTTCGAGAGGGATTATTCCGCTCGTGTCGAGAAGATTCCGCCGCAAGCGGGGCCGGCGGATGCCGCAAAAAGCGCTGTCCCTCTCCGCTACGGCGTCGTCTATGAAAAAATCGGGCGATTCCGCTATCTCGGCCATAATGATCTGGTCAATGCCTTGCAGCGTGTATTCCGTAGGGCCGGCATCGAGATCCTCTATTCGGAGGGATTCCATCCCAAGCCGCTGATGTCCTTCGGCCCGGCCCTGCCCCTGGGCATGGAAGGGAAGGCGGAGTTCTTCGAATTCAAATCAAAGGCTTGCCTGGACCCCGGAGCGTTTCTGGGGCGGGCCAACATCTCGGCGCCGCCGGGCCTGCGGTTCCGCTCGGTCGCCCCCATCCCCGACGGAGCCCCGTCCTGGATGGGGCGCCTGCGGGAGGCCGTCTACACATTCGATCTGAAAGGTGCGGGCATCGTGGCCACGGAGGCGCTTCTGAAATCATTCGATGAACCCGGCATCCAGGCCGAAGCCGGGGAGTGGCTGAAGGAAGCCGCGTACGAACAGGACGGGGAGCGGCTGCGGCTGAGGGTGGCGATTCGGGCCCAGAAGATCCCCCGGCCGCAGGACCTCCTCCGGCGTGTCCTCGGATGCGACAAGGCGGTTTATCACATGATCCGGGAGTCCTTCCTTTTCGAAGGGGATGGGCCTCCTCCGATTGACACAAACGATCGGAATCCTGTATAAAAGAGTACGTTTGGACGCGGCAAAGGACTTTCGAGAAAAGAGAGGAGCCCCATGATCGACTACACCCTGACCGAGGAGCAGAAAGCCCTCCAGGAGATGGCCCGCGATTTCGCCCTGAACGAAATGCGCCCGGTGGCCGCGAAATATGACCAAAGCCATGATTTCGCCTTCGATGTCATGAAGAAGGCCTTCGACGCGGGTTTTCTGACCAGCAACATTCCCGAAGCCTACGGCGGGGGGGGACTTTCCAATCTGGACCTGGCCATCATCAGCGAAGAGTTGGCGGCCGGCTGCGCCGGCCTGTTCACCAGCATGATGGCTTGTTCCCTGGGAACAACGCCCATCGTTCAATTCGGAACGGAGGAGCAGAAAAAAAAGTTCCTGGCCCCTACCTGCCGGCGCATGACTCTGGGCGCCTATGCCCTGACCGAACGGGAAGCGGGCTCCGACGCCGGGGCGGTCAAAACCAAGGCCGTCAAAGCCGGCGATCATTACATCATCAATGGATCCAAGTGCTTCATCACCAACGGCGGCGTGGCCGGACTCTACACGGTCTTCGCCAATACCGCCCCCCACAAGGGCGCTCGCGGCGTCAGCGCTTTCATCGTCGAGCGCGAGACACCGGGGATTTCTATCGGCAAGGTCGAGGACAAGATGGGCCAGCGGGCCTCCAACACCGCCGAGGTGTATTTCGAGGATGTCAAGATCCCGGCGGCCAACCTGCTCGGCCGCGAGGGCCTTGGCTTCATCATCGCCATGCGCACGTTCGACACGACCCGAGCCTCCGTCGGCGCGGCCGCCCTGGGCATCGCCAAGGCTGCTCTGGAATACTCGGTGGCCTATTCCAAGACGCGCCGGACATTCGGCAAAGCCATTGCCTTGTATCAGGCCACCCAATTTAAAATCGCCCAGATGGCCATGGAGCTTCAAGCCGCCCGCCATCTGGTCTGGCATGCCGCTTGGCTTTCCGACCAGGGTCTGCCCAACGGCAAGGAGTCGGCCATGGCCAAGTGCTTCGCTTCGGATATCGCCATGGCCGCGGCCAGCGAAGCCATTCAGATCCACGGCGGCTACGGATATATGCGCGATTATCCGGTGGAAAAACTTCTCCGGGACGCTAAACTCCTGCAGATTTACGAAGGGACGAACGAGATCCAAAGGCTGGTCATCGCCCATGAGGTGATCGGGCCGGTCAAAGATTAATGGCCGCGTTTCCCGGATGGTCGCGGAATAAAAAAGGGAAATTCTGCGAATAGCCTTTCTTCGGGCGGGGCCGCGCTAGCGGCGGAGAAGCGCGGCCAGGTCCTCTTCCATGGAGCGGGCCGGCGTCTCAACGATCCGGCCGATCTCCCGGCCGTTCAGGAAGACGACAAAAGTGGGGAGCTTGTCGATGGCCCGACCTTCGGGGATGAAACGGGACCGCTCGGCCTTGTCGCGGGGGATAGCCGTATAATTCACCTGAAGCAGGGGATTGTCGGCCAAGTCCAGGATCTTGAAGAGGGCCGGGACGTGGGCTTTTGAATCGGAGCACCACGAGCCGAAGTATGTTTCGATCAGGACCGGATCCCCGGTCTTCTTCAGTGTTTCGACCGCCTCCGGCTTAGGCTGGTAGACGGCCATGATCGCTTCCCAATCGGCCAGCGCGGATAAGATCTGGGAGCGGCTGACGGGACCGCTCAAATCAGCGGGGAGGAAAGCGGAGACGAAGGCCGTCGTCAGCGCGACGCCCGTGATGAGAACGATACGACGGACCACGGCCTTCGTCGGGAAGGGGCTGTTAATCGGTAAAGTATTCGGGGATCAGGCCGAGGGTTTCGGCCCCCGCCCCTTTGCACACATCAATCAGTTCGACGACCTTGAGGAATGAGGACCTGGCGTCGGCCCGCAGGAAGATGGTCTTGTCGGAGCGGGTCGAATAGAGGCGGCGCAGTTCCTCGCCGGCCACTTTGAGATCCGCGTAGGGAGTCTGGTTGATCTTGACCGTGTCGTCTTTCTGCAGGGTGACGATAATCAGGCCGACGGGCTGGCCGCCGGACGTGTCGGATGAGGTTTCAGGGAGCTTGACGTCGATGCCTCTCTGGACGAGGGGCGTGATAACCATGAAGATGATGAGAAGGACGAGGAGCACGTCGCACAAAGGGACGACATTGGGTTCAGCTTTCGCCATAATGGCCTCCTTCGAGAGTCCTTAGGGAAAAGTATTTTATGCCATCTTCCTCGGCCTGTCAAAGGATTTCCGCCGCGATCAGGCATCGCCGTAATCGGGAGGCCGGAAATCCGGGTCGCTCTTGAAAACGGTTTTTCCATGGATGGTGTAAATGCCTTTAGCCAGAACCCGATAGACCCGCCGCCCGGCCTCGACCAGGATGACCAGGGCGCTGATCATGATGATCGCGGTCATGGAAATGTTGACCAGACCGAGGACCTTTTTGCCGGGGATCGCGATCATGGGCCCGAAGCTGTCGAAGATGTTGCGCCAGGCGGCGTAAAGCGTCGTGGTGGCCACGAACGCCAAAGGGACGAGGCTGACCCAGATGTAGCGGACTTTGCCGGCGTTGATCATGGCCGACGTAACGACGGCCAGGGCCACGGCGGCCAGGAGCTGGTTGGCCGTGCCGAACATCGGCCAGATGGTGTCGATATTGCCGGTCCAGATGAAATAGGCCCAGGCAAAGACGACGATGGCCGTGGAGCCCATGGCCCCGGGCAGCCAGTGCGTCCGTTCCAGGGGCTTCCAGACCCGGCCGCCGAATTCCTGGACCAGGAACCGGGCGATGCGCGTCCCGGCGTCGATCGTGGTCAGGATGAAGAGGGCCTCGAACATGATGGCGAAATGGTACCAGTAGGACATCAGAGATTTCAGGCCCGGAATGGCCGAGAAGATCTGGGTGAACCCGGCGGCCAGGGACACCGCGCCGCCGGGGCGGCCGGCCAGGTTCTCGCCGACTTCGCGGGAAATCTCGGCCAGTTGGACCGGGGCCAGGCCCATCGAGGCGAACTTGGCCGACGTCAGGTTGATGGCGAAATAATCGCTGGGGAAGAGCGAACAGGCGGCGATCAGGGCGATGACGCTGACGGCAGCCTCCATCATCATGGCGCCATAACCGACGAAGCGGGCCTCGGTTTCACGGCTCAGCATCTTCGGCGTCGTACCCGAGGAGACAAGCGAATGAAAGCCCGAGATGGCTCCGCAGGCAATGGTGATGAACAGAAAAGGAAAAAGCTTGCCTGGGATAATCGGGCCGTGTCCGTGGATGAAAGGCGTGACGGCGGGCATCTTCAGGGCCGGGTGGACGACGAAAACTCCCACAACCAGCGCCAGGATGGTGATGATTTTAAGGTAGGAGCTCAGGTAATCCCGCGGCGTGAGGAGCATCCAGACGGGCAGAACGGAGGCGATGAAACCGTAGACGGCCAGGGCGATGATGATCCCCTCGCGGGACAGCGTAAAGACCGGGGCCAGGCTCGATCGGGCCACGACGTTGCCCAGGATGACGGCGGCGAATACGCCGACGACGCCGATGACGCTGGCTTCGACGATCCTTCCGGGCCGGATCTTATACATCCAGAAACCGACGGCGATGGCGATGGGGATGGTCATGCCGATGGTGAACGTGCCCCAGGCGCTTTCGCGCAGAGCGTTGACCACGGCCAGGCCGAGGCCGGAGAGGGCGACAATGATGATGATGAGAATGGCCACCGAGGCGACCAGCCCGGCCAGGGGACTGATCTCGTGGCGGGCGATCTCGGCCAGCGAGCGGCCTTTACGGCGGACGGAGGCGACTAGGATAAAGAGATCGTGGACCCCGCCGGCAATGACCGCGCCGAGAAGGATCCAGAGCAGGCCGGGGGCATAGCCGAACTGGGCGGCCAGGACCGGTCCGATCAGCGGCCCGGCGCCCGAGATGGCCGCGAAATGGTGGCCGAAGAGGACAATTTTATTGGTGGGCAGGTAATTATGCCCATCCCGCAGGGTCTGGGCGGGCGTCGGACGGCTGTCGTTCAGGGCCAGGACCTTGGCGGCGAGGAAGGCGCTATAATAGCGGTACGCCAGGGCCAGGACGAGAAGCGTGCCGATGACGATGGGAACGGCATTCATGGGGCCTTCTTTCGGAAGGAGTCCGCGTCCGGGCTCCCGGATGAACGGCCCAGTTTACTCTCCACTCGGTCGGGCGTCAAATGAACGAAGGCGATCGTTTCAGGGCTCCTGCAGAAGGAGCTTGCGCACGGTCGCCGGCCAGGTCAGCCCGGCGATGGACTGGCGTCCGGCCCGGCCCAGGCGCTCGGCGAGGACGGGGTCCTCGGCCAGGAGATCGAATTTTTCGGCCAGCCGCAGCGGATCGGGTTCGACCACGAATCCGGATTCCCCGTCCCGGACCTGTTCGACCGGTCCGCCGCTGTCCACGGCGGTCAGAACGGCCTTGCCCGAGGCAAAAGCCTCGCCGGTGACGAAGCCGAAATCTTCGTGATAAGGACAGAAGAACACCGCCCGGCAGCGAGCGTAGAGATCGAGCACCGCGGCTTCGTCCGATGCGCCCCGCAGCTCCACCCGGTCCTGGAGTCCGTATTCGCGGATAAGGCCGGCCAAACGGGGCGCTTGGGGTCCTTCTCCGACGATGACGGCGCGAAGGTTCCGGTTGCGGACGTGGCGGAACGCCTCGACCAGGAGATGGATTCTTTTGAGCTCGGCCAGCCGGGAAACGGTGAAAATGAAATCGCCGTAGCTTTCGGTGTAATAGGGGCGCAGGGGCGGCGGGGGAATGAGGACTTCGGCCGGGATGGCGCCCCAGCGGTCCAGCCGCTTTTTGACCTCGGCCGAGATGGTGAAGACTTTGCGGACATTTCGTTTCAGGAGATGCGTGTCGAGTCCGCGGATGACCGCCCGGCGGGCCGTCTCCTTGATCCTTCCCTTCCAGGACAGCCGGGTGCGCAGGTCATCCCAGAGGTCGTAATACTCGCGCAAGCGATGGTTCAGCCAACAGACATGGAAAGGATGCCTGATGGCATAGCTGGGAAAGCGCATCGATATGACCTGGTCGATCGGCCGTCCCCAGCCGTCCACGCCGACGTCGGTGAAGCGTGTCGCCGCATAGGCCCGCAACTGGCGGCCGAAACGGTTTTGCGGGGTCAGGAGGAGGTCCGCCTCGTGGCCCTCCTCGCGCAGGGCTCGAACGGTCTGGCGGGCGATTGTCAAATGGCCGCCCTCGACGAAGGGGACGTCGGACGTGACGACCAGGACGCGCTTTTTGCCCAAGGCCTTAACGCAGGGTTTCGTAGGCTTTTTTGTTATTGTTGGTCTTGAAAACGAGCAGGGCCATGCCTTTTCCGGAGGAGCTGCCGTAGCAATATTCGACATCGATGACGGCCGTGCCGAGCAGGGCTCCGATCTCCGCGCCGGCGCCGATCCGGTCGCTGATCTCGACGGCGACGATTTTATTGACCTTGACCTTGTAACCCAGGGAGCGCAAGGCCGTCTCCGCTTTTTTGTTGTCCGAGGTGAGGAGACGGAAATGGCCCTCATCCTCGTGTTCAAAAACGCTCAAAGCCCGTAGGTTGACGCCGGCGTTGGCCAGGGTTCCCAGGACGCGCCCCAGGATGCCCGGCTCGTTGGGTGTGATGACGTGGAGTTCGGTTTCGGACACAATGTTATGCACTGCGACGGCCTCCTCAAGGAGGTTTATTATATCAAAGTGAAGGGGCAACACAAAGCGGGGGAAGAATAGGGTTCAAAGACGGCCTCCGGCCCCGGCGAAGAGGGGCGCTCCGATACTGAGTAGTATTACGTATTGTCAACACCTTCTTCCGTTTTTCCGCTTGACAATGAGGGTGAGTTGGGTGTTTTATAGATGGTGAGACTTTCTATTGCGTGATGAAAATCACGACCATCACTAAGGAGGAAGGGATGAAATCCAAAAAGGCGATTCTTTTCGTCGCTGTCTTGCTTGTTTTCGCCGCATTGACGGCATCGGCCGAAACGCACAAACTTCGTCGCATCGGCGTGAATACATTCGCCCAGACCAAAGGATCTATTCCTACGGCCGAGGTGATGAAGACCATCGCCCAGACCTACGCGGGAGACATCAAGTACGGCTTCGACCAGGTCGGCATGCCCGATCTCTATCTGCCCTTCCTGGAGCAGCTGCGCACCGCCACGTTCACCCAGAGATCCATCGCCGTCGGCGACAAGTTCATCTGGATGCTTTTCCGCGTCCGCGGCCAGGTCAAAGTCTGGGAGGACGTCGAGTGGGCGGGGAAGGCTCCTTTGGACGTCTTCTCCTTCACCGTCGTCAAGGATAACAAAGAATACGAATTCATCATCCCCAAGCCTTGCGGCAATATCGCCCTGTACAAGGTCACGGAGAAGAAGGCCGTCGTTCCGCCGGCCGTCTGCAATCTCGTGGTCGGCCCGGCCAAGGCCAACCTCAACGAGCCCATCACCTGCGACGTGACCGGGAGCACGGGCGCCGCATCGATGGACGTCGAGGTCTTCAATGCCCAAGGCCAGAAGGTCGCCTCCCACGCTTTCACTCCCGGGGACACCAAGTGGCAGACCAAATTCGACAAGCCCGGCGAATATGTCTTCAAAGCCAAAGCGGTCAATGGGGAAGGCCTGGCCTCGGAGAATCCCTGCCAGACCAAGATCCTCATCAACACGCCTCCGGTCTGCAAGCTGTGGACATCCTGTCTGCCCTGCGAGGATTATGTCGGCAAGCCGATCACCTTCGACGCCTCGGGCTCGACTGACGTCGACGGCCAGATCGTCAAGGTCATTTTTGAGATCACCGATGAAAATGGCCAGGTGATCGATACGGCGACCAAGACGGCCAAGCCTTTCGTCTGGGAAAAGACTTTCTATACGGCCGGCAAGTACGGCATCAACGTGGTCGCTTTTGACGACATGGGCGCGGCCTCGGCCAACACGGATCCCTGCCGCATCTCTTTCGAAGTCACCCAGAAGAAGTTCTTCTACCTGGTCGAAGTCGGCGGGTTGCTCGCCCGCGGCACCTACACGGGCTATTTCTTCGGCCGGCTGGGCCTCCTCTGGAATCTGGCTCCCGGCGCTCTCGATTTCATCGTCCGAGCCGGCGGGGCCATCCCCAGCCAGGGCGATCCTTGGAAATTCATGTTCCTGGCCGATGCCCTGCTCAACCTGCATCTGGGACAATCGCTCTACCTGGGCGGCGGTCTCGGCTACAGCACCAAGGAGCAGGCCACCCGCCTGAGCGGCTTTGATCTGGTCGGCAATTTCGGGGTCAATATCTTCAACAATTATTCCTCGGCCGGATCGATCTTCGCCGAGGGGCGGATCCCGGTCTTCGACGCGGATCGCGTCGTCGATAAGCACTACAAGCTGTTGTTGGGCTTCCGCTACATTTTCTGAGATTCGACCGTCAACCGCTGACGATCGGGGCCGGGGATAGGTTGAATCCCCGGCCCTTTTTTTTCCGGCGGAATGGGGAGGAATGAGGAATGGCACCTGCGATCATCGCCCTGATCGGCGCGGACGGACAGCTGGGAACGGATTTGGCTCTGCGAATCCCCCCGGCCTCTTTGCGCCCGCTCTATTATCCGGCCTTTGACGTGACCAAGTCCGAAGATGCGGCGGGCGTGCTGCGGACGCTCCGCCCCGACGTGGTCATCAATACGGCGGCCTTTAACCGGGTGGACGAATGCGAGGACCGCGTTGAAGAGGCCTTCGCCGTCAATGCTTTTGCCCTCCGCGGCCTATCCCGGATCTGCGAAGAGCTCGGCGCCACATTGATTCATTTCAGCACGGATTATGTCTTTGACGGCCGCAAGGGATGCCCCTATACGGAGGACGATCTGCCGGCCCCGCTCAGCGCTTACGGCGAATCCAAGCTGGCCGGGGAGCATTTCGTGCGGGCCCTCTGCCGGCGGCATTTCGTCATCCGGACCTGCGGGCTCTACGGAAAGGCGGGCTGCCAGGACAAGGGCCGCAATTTCGTCCAGACGATGCTGGATCTGGCCGGCCGGGGTCGCCCCATTCGCGTTGTCGACGACCAGCGGATGACGCCGACATCGACGGCGGAGCTGGCCGCCAACGTCCTGGCACTGCTGTCGACGCGGGCTTATGGTCTTTATCACCTGACCGGTGAAGGGGAGTGTTCCTGGTACGAATTCGCCGAAGCGATTTTCGCGCTGTCCGGTGTCCGGGCCGACCTCAGTGCCGTGTCCAGCGCCGGTTTCGTCCAGAAGGCCCGCCGCCCGTCCTATTCGGTGCTGGAAAACGCCCGGGCCGCAAAGCTGCCGTTGCCCGGATTTTCGGATTGGCGGGAGGCCCTGGCCCGGCATCTGGACCGGACTTGATCGGCGCGGGAGCGGGCCCGGCTACTCGGACAGCTTGCCGAACTTGGCCAGCTCCTCGTTATAATATTTCCGATAGAGGATCTCCCATTCCCGGCTGCCTTCCTCGATCGGCTTTTTTTGGCTCTTGATCTTGTCCATGGCCCGCTTATCGAGCTGATCGTAGAGCTTCATTTCCTCTTCGATGGCCCGGACGACGCTAAGGCGGATTTCGTTGGGGTCGTCGAGGAACTCGACGTTGTCGCTTTTGGCCAGGAACTCGAGAATCTTCTTGGACAGGTAATTGACCTTTTCGCGGGACAGACGGGCGCTCACAGGACTATGTTCCTTTCCTTGGCCAGCTTCGTTTTGATCATGCGGAACATGGTCTGATATTCAATATTGCCTTTGCGGATTTCATCGATATGTTTGGTCAGGATCTCCCGGACTTCCTGGTCGAGTTGGTCCTCTTTCTGGAATTCCTCGTTGAGGACGGAATTCAATTCCTGGACGAAATGATCCTTGCTTTCGATAAGGACTTTCCCGTCCTTTTGCAGATTGCGGACCACGAGGAAGGCTAAATGCTCGATCTGGTTCTTGTTCAACCTCATGACCGTATAAAATACACTATTTGCTCCTCGGAATTCAAGGAATTTTGCAAACCGACGTCACTTTTTTTCCCGACGGACCACGGCGGTCGGGTGGGAAGGTCAAAACATATCCGTATTAAATAAGATAGGAGCCGGTGGGTCAAATCGCCCTGGTATTCAAACAGCGATCAATACGAGAAAGGGTGTCAAGGAACCGGACAGTTTATCGATGTTGGCCAAGCCGACGAGGCGGCCGTCGGGATCGATCAGTCGGACGATGCCTTTGAAATCAGCAGCGGCGATCGGGGAAAGAACCGGCCTGGAGATGATACGCTCCGGAGGGAGCGTCCGGCCGTGACGCACAAATTCCCGACCCTCCGCGTCGAGGAGGACCGCCGGATAATCGGGCAGCAAGCGGTCGAGGGGGATGGACAAACCCGCGCCCGCATCGAGGGCCTCCTCGACCACGGGAAGCGGATGGGCGTCGCGGAGATGGAATTCTCCGACGGTCGTCCGGCGCAGAGCGGCCAGATAGGCGCCGCAACCGAGAATCCGGCCGAGATCGTGAGCCAAGGAGCGGATGTAGGTTCCCGAGGAGCAGCGGATGCTGAAGTTTAAATCCGGAATCTCTTCCCGGCGGACAGTGAATTCGTGGATGACGACAGGGACAGGCCTGGCTTCGATCGTCCGCCCCTTGCGCGCATAGCTGTAGAGCGGGCGTCCGGCCAGCTTCTTGGCCGAAAAAGGAGGCGGGACCTGTTCGATGAACCCGGTCAGGGAGAGAACGGCAGCCGCGATCGCTTCCGGCGGCGGCAGCTCGGCGGCCGGTTCTCCGGACGGACAGCCTTCGGCGTCATAAGTATCCGTGGATAGGCCCAGGCGGATGCGTCCTTCATACGATTTGTCCAGGGCCGCATAATAGGGATTGAACCGGACGGCTTTTCCGACGGCCACGAGAAGAAGCCCCGTGGCCAGGGGGTCGAGCGTTCCGAAGTGACCGGTCTTGGTGCCTGCCAGCCGGCGCCGGATGCGGGCCACGACGTCGTGCGAAGTGAGGCCGGAAGGCTTGTCGACGAGAATCAGCCCGTCCATGAATCAGGACGGCGTCGAGCGGGGGCGGGCGGCTTTCTCGCGCATGAGGCGTTCGACCGTGGCCGGGACCTCGGCCAGAAGCTTCTCATGGGATCCGTAGACGGTGAAGCCGGCGGCGTGGGCGTGGCCGCCGCCGCCGTAATGTTCGGCGATGGCCGCCGCGTGGGCCTCTCCACGCGAACGGATGCTGACACGGAACGACCCGGGCTCCATCTCTTTGAAGAAGAGGACGACATTGACGCCCTTGATCGAGCGGGCCAGGGTGGTGATGTCCTCGGTATCCACCTCGTTCAGGCCGAGGGATTGGAGTGTCGAGCGGAGCATGGAGATGACGGCCACATCGCCGGCCGGGTTGAGGGTCAGCGTGGACAGGACGCGGCCGAGCAGAAGGACCTTTTCCGGCGTGTTGTTGTGGAAGAGAGATTCACTGACCTGCAGGGGATCGGCCCCGCACTGGACGAGGCGGTGGCAGACCTCGAAAGCTCTGGCGGTCGTGTTGGAGAATTGGAAGGAGCCGGTATCGGAGGCGATGGCGCAGTAGAGGTGTCCAGCGATTTCGGGAGAGATGGGCGTTCCCAGCTCCTCGATCAGGGCAAAGGCCATCTCGCCCACGGCCGAGGCTTCGGGCTGGACCCAGTTGATGTCGGCGTAGCGGTCGTTGGAATAATGGTGGTCGATGTTGATTTTGAACCCGCCATCCAGGCCGGTCATCCCGGAGCGGGAGACGTCGGCGCATTCGAGCAGGATGACGGCGTCGTACGCGCCCGGATCGATCTGCCCGATGCGGATGTGGGCGCAGGAGGCGAAATTGGCGAAGGGGTAGGGGGTCCTGTCGGCGTTGACGATGTCCACGCGCTTGCCCATCTGCTCCAGCGCGGCGGCCAGAGCCAGGGAGGTGCAAAGCGAATCGCCGTCCGGGCGGAGATGACTGGTGATGGCTAGACGATCGGCCCGGCTCAAGGCCTCGCGGATGCGTTCAATCGGTGTCGTCGTCATGTTTCTTCGAGCCGGCGATGATCGCGTCCAGCCGCTCGGCGAAGGCCGGCGCGGGATCAAGGTCGAAAAATAGCATCGGATTATACTTCAAATCCACGCGGCTCGCAAGAATATGGCGCAGGGCGCCGGTGCGCCGGCGCAGGTGGGTCAGGGCGGCGTCTTTGTCGCCCGATCCAAAGAGGCTGACCCGGATCCGGGCCGACTGCAGGTCGGCGGCCGTCTCGACCGCGGTGATGGTAACGAGGTCGGTCGTCACCTCCTGGAGCTCCTGGATGAGAAGCGGGCTGAGCGCGTCGCACAAGACGCTATCCACCCGCTTCTGGCGGCGGGATTCGGCGGTCTTCATGGGCGTTTCGTTCGTCTCTTCAAAAATATTGGCGGTCGGCGAAGGAGACCTCGCCATTGAGATGGCTTTCGATATCCCGCAGGATCTGCTCGAGGACACCCTCGACCACTCCGGCTTGGGCGTTGATCGTGACGATGCCCAGGCGCGTCCGCTGCCAGACGTCCTGGTGGTCGAGCTCGGCCACGGCGGCGTTGTGGTGGCGGCGGATGCGGTCCTTGATGCCCTGCAGTTCGGTCCGTTTGTCCTTAAGCGAGCGGGCGTGGGGAAAATGCAGCTCCAGGGTCAGGAGCCCGACGATCATGGCCATCCTTCGCCCGTTCCTCAGCGGCCCGGAACTTTTTCGGTGATGAAGGCTTCGATCAGGTCGCCCTCCTGGATGTCCTTGTAGTTGGCCAACCCGATCCCGCATTCGTAGCCGCTCTTGATCTCGTTGACATTTTCCTTGACGTGCTTGAGCGAAGACAGCTTGCCGCGGTGGACGATCTCCTTGCCCCGCACGACTCTGATCTCCGCGCTGCGGGTGATCTTGCCGTCCTGCACGTAGCTTCCGGCGATCGTGCCGACCTTGGGGATGCGGAAGACCTTGCGGACCAGGGCCCGGCCGAGGTACGTTTCCTTAATGACCGGCTCGAGCATCCCGCTGACGGCTTTTTTGATGTCGTCGGTGAGCTGATAGATAATCTTGTAAAGCCGGATCTCGATCCCTTCTTTCTGGGCTTGTTCTTCGATCCGGGGGGCTGTTTTGACGTTGTACCCGAGAATGATGGCCCCCGTGGTCGAGGCCAGGAGCAGATCCGATTCATTGATCAAGCCGGTCGAGGCGGCCACGATTTTGATCCTGATCTGGTCCGTGCCGAGGGAGGGCAGGAGGTTGCGGAGAACCTCGACCGAGCCCTGGACGTCGGCCTTGAGGATGAGGCCCAGATCCTTGGTCCCGCCCTGCTCGATCTTCTTGAACAGATCATCCAGGGTGGCCGTGGAGGCCTTCTTCCCGCCGTCCCTGGCCGCCCGGGAGAGGCGGAAATCGACAATGCCCTTGGCCTCTTCCGGGCTGGAGGTGACCTGGAAGAAATCCCCGGCCTGGGGGACCTCGCTGAAGCCGAGGATCTCCACGGGTGTCGACGGACCGGCCGATTTGATCTGACGGCCGTGCTCATCGCTGAGGGCCCGGACACGTCCGTAGGATGTCCCGGCGATGAACGCGTTGCCCGGGGTCAACGTGCCGTGCTGGATGATGACCGTGGCCAGGGGGCCTTTCTTGGCATCCATCCGGGCTTCGAGCACGACGCCCTGGGCGGGTGATTTGGGATTGGCCTTAAGCTCCAGGACGTCGGCCATGAGCACGATCATCTCCAGGAGCTCCTTGATGTTCTTCTTTTCCTTGGCCGAGAGCTGCACGGCGATAATGTCTCCGCCCCAGTCTTCGACTAGGAGGCCTTCCTTCTGCAGCTCCCGCTTGATCTTGTCGGGATTGGCTTCGGGCTTGTCGGTCTTGTTGATGGCCACGAGAATGGGGACTTTGGCCGCCTTGGCATGGTTGATGGCCTCGCGCGTTTGGGGCATGACCCCTTCGTCGGCGGCGATGACCAGGACGACGATGTCCGTCACCCGGGCCCCGCGGGCGCGCAATTGGGTGAAGGCTTCATGGCCCGGCGTGTCGACGAAAGTGATGGAGCGCTTGTTGTGGACGACACGGTAGGCGCCGATATGCTGGGTGATGCCGCCGGATTCCTTCTCCACGAGATTGGACGAACGGATGGCGTCGAGGAGGGTCGTCTTGCCGTGGTCGACATGGCCCATGATCGTGACGACGGGCGGCCGGGTGACCAGTTCGGACTTCTTGCTCTCGGCCAGCAGGCGCATCTCCCGCTCGACCGGCACGATTTCGATGCCGATGCCGAGATCCTTGGCCAGCTGGGCGGCCAGAGCGTCGTCGAGGAGTTCATTCGTTCCCAGGTGGTAGCCCCGGGCCTCGAGCTTGTCCAGGAGGTCGCGTGGGCGAACCTTTAATCGGTCGGCCAGGTCCTTGAACGTCGATCCTTCGCGCAGGGTCAGGGACGGACGCGGCTTGGCCGCGGCCGGTTTGGCGGGCTTGGCGGTCTTTGTTTCGGTCAAAGTCGGTTCCTTTATCGGTCGATTCATGACTGCGGTTGAATAGCGATCTTCCAGCCGACCAGTTTGGAGGCCAGCTTGACGTTGATGCCTTTTTTGCCGATGGCCAGGGAGAGCTGATCGGGTCCCACGAGGGCCTGCAGGACCATGGCGTTCTTGTCGGCGATAACGACGTTCTCAATGCGCGCCGGGCTGAGGGCGGCCCGGGCGTACTGGGCCGGATTGGCCGACCAGACGATGATGTCGATCTTTTCCCCGCCCAATTCCTTGCTGATGGCCAGGATCCGGGCGCCCTTCAGGCCGATGCAGGCGCCGACCGGGTCGACGTCGCGTTCGTGGGTCAGAACGGCCACCTTGGCCCGTTCCCCGGGTTGACGGACGATATCCTTGATTTCGATCGTCCGGTTGGAGATTTCCGGGATCTCCAGAGAGAGGAGGCGCTCCAGGAACTTAGGCGTGGCCCGCGAGACGATGACCTGGGGCTCCTGCCCCTTGTAGCCCCGGCGCACCTGAGTTATGACGGCCCGAACCCGGTCGCCGCGTTCGAAGCGGTCTCCGGGGAGCTTCTCCCGCAAGGGCAGGAGCACGTCCGTCTTGTTGGCTTCCAGGACATCGACGCCGGCCTCGGTGCGGCGGAACACCCCGGCCACGATTTCCCCAACGCGGGGAGCGTACTCGTCATAGATCTTTTCCTGTTCGGCGTCGCGGACTTTTTGGACGATGACCTGCTTGGCGGCTTGGGCGGCGATGCGTCCGAGGGTATCGGAAGGCAGGTCGTTTTCCAGCGTTTCGCCCAATTCGGCCGAAGGATTCTCCAGACGAGCTTCCTCCAAGCCGACTTCCAAGGCCGGATCGGAGGGGGCCTCTACGATTTTACGTTCCGTGTAGACGCGCAACTCGCCCTTTTCCGGGCGGAAGAGGATCTGCACAGTCTCCCCGTGGGTGAAGAATTTCGAAGCGGCCACATGCAGGGACTCTTCGATGGCGGCGATGATGACAGACGGCTCCACCCCGCGTTCTTTGCTCAATTGCAGGATAGTATTCCAGACGTTGATCTTCATCGCATGGGCCTTGGGTCTCTCCGCAGTGAAGAGGCATTATAGCGAAAAGGGGGGCATAGTGCAAAGGGGTGCGTAGGCCGATCAGTCCTCGACGAGGTCGCCGCGGAGGCTATACGGTCCGGATCCGCTGATTTTGACCCGGACAAAACGGCCGCGAACATCGGTCGGCGCGCGGAAATTGACGACCTGATAGCTTTCGTTCCTTCCCGAAAACATGGCCGGGTCCTTGCGGCTCGGCCCCTCTCCCAATACCGCCATGGTCGTTCCAATCAAGCTCTCGTGAATGGCCGACTGAATGCGCTTTTGCAGGGCCTGAACCTCGATGAGCCGGCGCCGTTTGATGTCGAACGGAACGTCGTCCGGCCCCTTGGCCGCCGAGGTCCTCGGCCGGGGGGAATAGCGAAAGGAGAAGATGTTGGCGAAGCGGACGGCCTCCAGGGCGGAGAGCGTTTCTCCAAACTCTTCTTCGGTTTCTCCCGGAAAACCGACGATAATGTCCGTGCTCAGGCTGATTCCGGGAATCCGTTCCTGGAGGAGCGTGATCTTGGCCAGGTATTCTTCTCGGGAATAGCCCCGGTTCATGCGGGCCAGGACGGACGTCGATCCTGATTGCAGGGGCAGGTGGACCTGGCGGCAGATGACGGGGGAGGAAGTCATGGCTTCGATGATAGCGGCCGAGAAGGTTTTCGGGTGGGAAGTGAGAAAGCGGACCCATTTCAGCCCGGGCATGTGTCCGGCCTCGAAAAGAAGCGCGGCGAACGGCGTCCCTGTCTCCGGATCGCGGTAGGAGTTGACGTTTTGGCCGAGGAATTGGATTTCTTGATAGCCCCGGGCGGCCAATTCCGCCAGTTCGGCGCGGATGTGACGGAGCGGACGGAACTTTTCCCGGCCCCGGCTGAAGGGGACGATGCAGTAGGAACAGAAGTTGTCGCAGCCTTCCATGATCGAGACAGCGGCCGTGGCCGGGCTCCGGCGGCGGAAAAGCAAATCGGGCGCTTCCCGCCAATCATTCGACCATTCGTCGGCGATGATCGTCCGCTCTCCGCACCGTTCGATGATCTCCGGGAGTCTCAAATAGTTGTCCGGACCGACCACGAAATCGATGAACGGCCGCCGCGCGACGAGGTTCGCGCTTTCGGCCTGGGCGACGCAGCCGGCCACGCCGACGAGGACGGGCCTGGCGTCCAGCCGGGGTCGGATCCGTCCGAGGTAGGAATAAAGCTTTTCTTCGGATTTTTCCCTCACCGCGCAGGTGTTGACGATGATGATATCGGCGTCCTCCACCCGCTCCGCCTCCCGGCCCCCGGCCGCGGTGAGTATGCCGGCGATTTTTTCCGAATCGCTCTCATTCATCTGGCAGCCGAACGTGCGGAGAAAAAAAGACTTGTCTTTGAGATCCATGGGAGTCAGCCGGGTATTATACATGAACCTAGCTATCGCGCAGGACCGAACTGAATATATTATCGCTATCGCAATAACTAGAGAAGTTCGTCCACCCACCCGGAGGCCGCTCGGACGAACTCGTCGCATCGTTCGCGGAAGAGATCGTTTTCTCGGGCCCGGCGCAGCCCTTCCGCGGTCCCGATATCAAGGCCCAGAAGTTCTGGACAATGTAAGGCGCCGAAGCGGGATTTGAACCGGGCCGCCAGCTCCTGCATCCGGGCATAGGTCCGGTCGCGGGACGCGAGATCTTCGGCCTGGGTCCGGCCGTGCTTGAGGCTGATGGCCAGGAAAGCGCCTGTCAGGGCCCCGCAGGCTTCGCCCAAATGGGCCATGCCGCCTCCGAATGCCTGACTGAGCTTCAGGGCCGTTTCGCGGTCCAAGCCCATTTCCGCGGCGAACACGGAAAAGACGGCTTGGGAGCAGCTGAACCCTTCCCTAAAGGCCGCCAAAGCCTCGGAGGGGTGATCTCGATTCTTCATGGAAGCCTCCCGAGGTAGTTTTCCGCTTAATCCTTCTGATGGTGCTCGATCATTTCCTTAGCGCTTTGCCTCGTCAGCTCGGTGATGTGACTGCCGGACATCAGGCGGGCGATCTCTTCGATGCGGGACTCGTTTTCGAGCTTTTCAACGGTCGTGAAAGTCCGGTCGTTGGCCACCCGCTTGGCGATGCGGAAATGATGGTCGGCGAACGAGGCGATCTGCGGCAGATGGGTGATGCAGATGACCTGGTGGGCGCGGGCCAGGCTGCGCAGCTTCTGGGCCACGAAATCGGCCGTTTTCCCGCCGATTCCGGCATCGATCTCATCAAATATGAGGGTCCGCACGCCGCCTTTTTCCTTGTTCACGGCCTTGAGGGCCAGCATAATGCGCGATAATTCGCCGCCGGAGGCGATTTTACGCAGGGGCTTGAGATCTTCGCCGGGATTGGGGCTGATCAGGAATTCGACATCATCCAAACCGAAGTCCCGGACATCCTCGGGATTGTCCGTCGTCAGGGGGCGCGGCTCGATGCGGACATGGAAACGGGCCTTCTTCATGCCTAGGCCGCCGATCTCTTTCTCGATCTGTTTTTCCAATTCGCCGGCCGCCGCCTGCCGAGCGACCGAAAGGGCCCGGGCCTTGGCCTCATATTCCGAAAGCAGTGCGGCCGTCGCCGCGTCAGCCTCGGCCAGCTTCTCCTGGATGCGGAGCAAGTCGTCGCGTTCCTGTCGCAGGCGTTCAAGGTAGATCCGGATATCCTCGATCGGCCCGCCGTACTTGCGTTTAAGGGATTCGATCCGGCTGAGGCGCTCCTCTATTTTTTCGAGACGCTCGGGCCCTTCGTCCTGGGTATCCTTGTAGCGGGCCAGGAAATCGGCCGTCTCACGGGCGGCAATGATTGCCGGCTCGAGTCCGTCGCGAAGCTCTCCGAAGGCCGGGTCGAAAGCGGCCAACTCGCCCAGCAGGGCTTGAAGCCGGGAGGCCAGCCCGCTGAAGGAAGGCTCCTCGTTGTAGGAAACGGCGATGGCCGCGTCCAGAAGCTGATGGATCTTTTCAGCATTGCGCAGAATGTGTCGCTGGGCCCGCAGATCATCCTCTTCGCCTTCGCGCAGTCCGGCCTTCTCGATCTCTTGAATCTGGAATTCGAGGTAGTCGAGGCGCTGGTGGCGCTCCCGTTCGCGGGCGCGCCAGTCGTTGCGCTGCAGAACCAGGGCCCGCAGGCGCTGGGCCCGCGAAGCCGTCTCGGCCCGCAATGTCGTTGCTCCGGCATACTGGTCGAGATAGTCGCGGTGGCTGTCCAGGCGGAGGAGGAAGACGTGATCGTTCTGGCCGTAGATGTCGACCAGATCGCCGCATAATTCGCGCAGGCGCTTAATAGGGACGAGAACGCCGTCGCCGTAGGCCTTGGCCGCCCCGTCCTCGGAGACGACCCTCTGGACGACGAGCTCGCCGCCGTCGGGAAGGGCGAAGATGGCCTCGACCGCGGCTTCCTTCTGTCCGGTCCGAATCATGCCGGAGGAGGCCTTCTCTCCGCAGATCAGGCGGATGCTGTCGATGATCATGGATTTCCCGGCCCCCGTTTCGCCGGTCAAGACGGAGAAACCCGGACCGAAACGGATCTCCAGGTCCTCGATCGTGGCCAGGTTCCGGACGCGCAGGAATCCGATCATTCGGCCTTCCTCGTTATTGCCCCACGGGCTTGTTGATGATCAGGGGAACGAGGGCTTTTTCCATGTTGATCCGGCCGTAGCCGATATATTCGTCTTTGCCCAGGAACTGTGAGGAATTCACGTCGTCGGCCGAATAACGGATGACGTCCATGATCTGGGCCGGCGTCAGCCATGACTTAAGACTCTTGATCAGAGCGGCCAGGCCGGCCACATGGGGCGCGGAGAACGATGTTCCGTCGGCATAGCCGTAGGGGAGGACATCGGGGCCGAAATACCATGTCGGCACTGTCGAGAGGATGCGGACACCCGGCGCGGCCACGTCGATGCGGGCCCCGAAATTGGAGAAGTCGGCCCGGTTGTCATTGTAGTCCGTGGCGGCCACGGCGAGAACATACGTGTCGTAGGCGGCGGGATAGAAGACGTTGGTATTGCCGTTACCGGCTGCCGCGACGATAATCACGCCTTTGTCATAGGCATATTTCAAGGCCGCCCGCAGCGTCTCGGTTCCGGTCTCCGCGCCAAGGCTGAGGTTGATGACGGCGGCGCCGTTGTCGGCGGCCCAGAGAATGCCTGAGGCCACCTGGTCCGTCGACCCGACGCCGGAATTGTCGAGAACCTTGACCGGCAGGATCTTGCAGTTCCAGGCCACACCGGCGATGCCTTCGCCATTGTCGTTTTGGGCCGCGATGATTCCGGCCACGAATGTCCCATGCCAGAGATCGTCGGTGGCGTCGTTGTCGTTATTGATGAAGTCCTTGCCGCTGTTTTGGATCTTGTTCTGGAGGTCGGGATGGGCCATGTCCACGCCCGAGTCGACAACGGCCACGATGATATCCTCGCGGCCTTTCGTCTCCCCCCACGCGGTGGGAGCTTTGATGTCGGCCGAGGCCTTGCCCTGAGGGCTTCCGGGGACGGAGCCGATGATCTGCCCGGTGTTGGACAGCGCGTATTGATACTTGAAGAGCGGGTCGTTGGGCGTGATCAGGGCCCGCAGGAGCACATTGGGTTCGGCGTATTCGACGTCCGGGTTTTGCCGCAGGGCGTACACCATTTTCTCCGGGGTCTCGTCCGCGGGGACCTCCATGACATAGACGCCCAGGCGGCTGATTTTTGTCATGACCCTGGACCGGTAGGCCACGATCGTCGAAGCCTGCAGGGCCAAGGGGACGCTTTTTCGGAATTTGACCAGGATCTGGCCGTCCAGGCGGGCCGGCAGTGAGGAAATTCCCCGCCGGGCGATTGAACTGACCGTGCCGAGAGGGACCTTCGGCGTATGGGAAGCGAAGGATGCCGCGGCCAGGACGGCCGCCGCGGCCACGGCCAAAACGGCCGCGATGCGGTCGGTGCGGTGACGGTGAGGGGTCATGGCGATGCCTCCTTTCAAAACGAAAAGACGGCCCGGACGGTTCCGCCCAGGTCGATTCCCAGGCCTTGTCCGGTCCCCTTGTTATAGGGAATGAAGTTGCCGGACAGCTTGAGGCTTAAATTGGGGGATGGTTCATACATCATCCCGAGCGTCACGGCCAAGGCGCCCTTTCCGGCGACCGATTTGGCCTCGGATCCGGTCAGGCTGCCGATCGTTTCATTGACCGTGAAGGTGCCCCAGAGCTTGTCGAAAGCCGCGCCGATGAAGGGTGAAAAGAGCTCGAATCCCCGATAAATCACCGTCGGGCCGACCTGCAGGTGCATCCAGGTGCCTTTGGCGTCGAACTGCCCGCTGGTGTTGAGCTGGTCGATGGTGAAGACTTTGGTTGTTCCCAAAGAGGCCAGGAATTGAGCGTCGGCCGTGATCTCCCAGAATCCCGAGGAGAACAGCGATTTTTGCATCTGGGCGCCGAGAACGAAGCCGTTGATCGCCCCGGCTTCGTAATCGAGGGAGAAAGGCAGTTGGCGGAAAACCAGGCCATTGAAATTGGAGAAGGTATATCCGCCCAGGATCCCGAAGGTGAACCCGCGGACGATTTCGATATCCAGGCTGAAATATGCGGTCGGCATAATCAGCGTGGACTGATAGGCGTCATTGTCCCAGGTCAGCGTTCGGGAGAGGTATTCGAAGTGGAAGCCCGGTTTTAAATGAAGGCCGGCGGGCACGTCGTTCTGGGCCCGCAGTCCAGCCGGTACGAAGGCCAGGGCGGCCAGCCAAACCAGGATGCGTTTCCGGCGGGAACGATTCATGAATCCTCCTTATTTTTTCTTTTCCGGGACTTTGGCGGCGGCCTGCACCGCGGCCAGCTTCTGGGCTTCTTTCAGGCGATCCTGAGCCTTGGAAGCCAGATTGCTTTTGGGAAAATCGGTGGTCAGTTTGGTGAAGAAGGGGATGGCCTGGTCGGGCTTGCCCCAGTCCAGGTAAGCCGCCGCCAAATAGAAATAGACCTTGTCCATCCCGGTGTATGTCGGATACGTGGTCAGGATCTCGGTCAAGCGGCTGGTGGAGGCTTTGAACGCGGCCGTCCGGTAATACTGCTCGCCGATCATAAAAGCGTGTTCGGCCAGCCTTTCCTCGCAATCGGTGATCTTTTGCCGCGTCTGCTTGGCCTCCTCACTGAGAGGATAGTTGGTCAGGACCTTTCTGAATTCGGACAAGGCCTGCTGGGTTTTCTGCTGATCCCGACCCGGCTTGAGGGCTTTGTTGAAGAAGGACAAGGCGATGCGGTATTGGGCGTAGGAAGCCGCCGGGCTGTAAGGGAAGAGCTGGATGAACTCCCGGTATTCGGCCGCGGCCAGGATCATGTTGCCCTCGTCGTTTTCGTCGAAGTAAGTGTCGGCGATCCCCAGCTTGGCCCGCTGAGCATAATAGCTTTTGGGGAAGGAGTCGATGGTCTGGCGCCAGTAGAGGCGGGCTTTCTCGGCGTCCTTCTTGGCGAGCTTTTCGCCTTCCTTGAAGAGAGTCTCGTCTGAACTGGCCGTTTGCGGGGCAATCTCAACCTTCTTTGATCCGCAGGCGGCCGCCCCGAGGAGAAGGGAACAGACGGCCAGCGCAGCGAAGATTTTTTGGCTCATGATGAAGTTCCTTTGGCGGCTCCGATCGGGAGGGCCGACGGAGCGTATAGATGTTGGATATATTCCCATTCGTTCCTCAAGCCGTCCTCGAGACCGGTGCGGGGCGCAAATCCCAGGCCGTGGACGGCTTTGGAGATATCGGCCGAGGTGTGCAGCACATCGCCTTTCTGGGCCTCCACAAAGCGCAGCCGCACCGGCCGGCCGCAGATCCGTTCCAGGACCGCGAAGAGTGCGTCCAGGCGCTCGCAGTGCCCGCCGCCGATATTGTACACCTCTCCCGCCGGACCGCGGTCGAGAGCGGCCAGATTGGCCGAGACGATGTCATCGACATAGGTGAAATCGCGCGTTTGCCGGCCGTCGCCATAGACGCTGATTTCGCGGCCCTCAAGGATGGCTTTCAGAAATTTGTGGAAGGCCATGTCCGGCCGCTGCCCGGGACCGTAAACGGTGAAGAATCTCAGGGAGACGGTCGGAACGCCGTAATTCTTCCAATAGAGGAAACAGAGATCCTCGGCCGCCAGCTTGCTCACCCCGTACGGCGAAAGCGGGTGGAGGGGGCTCGTCTCGCGCATGGGCAGATCCGGCGTCAGCCCGTAGACCGACGAGGAGGAGGCATAGACGAACTTGTCCAGGGGTTTGTTCTTGACCGCTTCCAGCAGGCGCTGGGTGGCGGCAATGTTGTGGCGGATGTAGACATCGAAGCTCCGACCCCAGGAATCGCGCACGCCGGCCTGGGCCGCCAGATGGAAGACGGAGTCCTGCCCCTTGAGAATCCGGCCCAGGGGCGCGTCGTTGAGATCGGCCTCGATCCAGCGGAAATTCGGTTCGCGCAGCAGCGGCGCCAGATTGCGTTTCTTGATCCGCCGGGGATAGAAGTCGGTCAGGCAATCAATGGCCGTGACCTTGTCGCCGCGGTCGAGAAGACGACGGGAAAGGCGGGAGCCTATGAATCCGGCCGCTCCCGTGACCAGAACGTTCATGGCCGATCCAAGCTCCGGGCGATGGCTTTGAGCCGG
>PMCY01000213.1 GCA_003154255.1 Candidatus Aminicenantota bacterium
GTGGAGAAGGAACAGTCCATCAAGATCGAGGAGCTGGAGATTCAGCGCCGGGAGAAGGAGTTGGAGGCCAACGTCCGCAAGCCGTCCGACGCCCGCAAATACCAGATCCAGGCCGAAGCGGAGGCCGAAGCGTACCGTATCCAGGCCGAGGCCCGGGGCAAAGCCGAGGCCGTCAAGCTGGAAGGCCAGGCCGAAGCCTCCCGGATCCAGGAGAGAGGCGCGGCCGAGGCCGACGCCATGCAGCGCAAGGCGGCTTCCATGGAAAAATATAACGACGCCGCCATCCTGGAAATGTATATGAAGGTCCTGCCCGATGTGGCCCGGGCCGTGGCCGAGCCGCTGGCCAAGGTGGACAAGATCGTCGTCATCAGCGGCGGCGACAAAAGCCTGGGCACGAACAAGGTCACGGCCCAGGTGGCCGAGGTCCTGGCCCAGGTTCCGGACGTGGTCCAGGCCTTGACCGGAGCCGACCTGAAGAAGTTCCTCAAGGACAAGCTCAACCCGCAAGAGAAGCCCCAGAAATAAGCCCGTCGCGGGAACGGCAGGATCAATATGGTTTCCGAACGAGTCAAGCAAATCGGGGCCTCGCCCACGCTGCGCATCGCGGCCAAGGCGAAGGCTATGCGGGCGGAAGGGATCGACGTCGTCGATCTGAGCATCGGCGAGCCCGATTTTCCCACTCCCGAAAACGTCAAGGCCGCCGGGATCCAGGCGATCCGCGACAACTTCACCAAATACACCGAGAATGACGGGACGCCGGCCCTGAAAAAGGCGGTCATCGCCCGCTTCAAGGAGGAGTTCGGCGTGTCCTACGCGCCGGCCGAAGTCATCGTCTCCAGCGGGGCCAAGAGCTCGCTCTTCCACCTCTTCCAGGCCATCGTCGACGCGGGCGACGAGGTCATCATCCCGGCCCCCTACTGGGTCACCTATCCGCACGTCGTCAAGCTGGCCAAGGGCAAGGCCGTCTATGTCGAGACCAGGGAGGAGGACGGCTTCGTCCTCACCGCCGAAGCCCTCAAAGCCCATATCACGCCGGCGACCAAGGCCGTCATCCTGAACTCGCCCTCCAATCCGACGGGCGCGGCCTACACCCGTGAGCAGCTGCAGGCCCTGGCCGACGTCGTCCGGGGGGAGGACATCTATGTCGTCGCCGACGAGATCTACGCCGCGCTCGTCTACGACGAGTTCAAGTTCACCAGCTTCGCCGCCCTGGGCGAGGACATCAAGAAAAAGACCATCCTCATCAACGGTCCCTCCAAATCGTACTCCATGACCGGCTGGCGCATCGGCTATGCCCTGGGGCCGGCCGACATCATTGCCGGCATGGCCAAGATCCAGAGCCACACCACGTCCAACGCGGCGTCCATCTCCCAGAAGGCCGCCCAGGAAGCCTTGAACGGGCCCCAATTCGAGGTATCCCGAATGGTCCAGGAGTTCCAGCGCCGCCGCAATTACGGCCTGATCAAGCTCCAAGCCATGCCCCGAATCTCTTGCCTCAAACCGCAGGGCGCCTTCTACCTCTTCCCCAACGTCAAGGCTTACTACGGCCTGGAGTTCAACGGAACGCCGATCCGCAATTCCAACGGCCTGGCCTATTATCTCCTGCGGGAAGCCAACGTCGCCATTGTCCCGGGCGATTCATTCGGCGCGGACGACTACATCCGCCTTTCCTACGCCACGTCGATGGAGAACCTGGAAAAAGGCCTGGACCGGATCGGCCGGGCCCTNNGGGCCGCCGTCCCGGTCGACGCGGCTTTGACCGTCCCCGTCCGGGACGGACTGGCGGCCGAGATCGAGCGCCACCTGACGCCCGAGAATTACTTCGAATGGAACGCCGTGGTCAACGGTGTCGTGGTCCAGCTGCGGACGAACGTCGCCCATCTCCATGACTTTTGGGTCGACAATTGGTATCCGGCCCAGCTCGAGGCCGGATTGGAACCCCACGGCATCATCCACGCCGTCGACGGGATCCCCGGGCGCGAACCGCGGGCCCTCTACAACAGCGAAACGAAAACGGGTTTTTTGATCAACTGCGACGCCTATGGCCCCTTGCGCAGCCTGGCCCTCGGCCTCGTCGCCGACGTCGGGGAGCGTTCGTTCGGCGTCCATCCGGTGCGGGGCATGTCGGTCGACGCCGGGGGCCAAGGGCTCGTTCTGATCGGACCGCCGGGGACGAACAAGACCGGGCTTTTCTTCGGCCTGCTGCGCGATCCGCGCTTCCGCTTCCACGCCAGCGACATCCTCTTCGTCCGCTACGCCGGCAAGGCCGCCCTGGCCGATGCGGTCGAGCGGAAGGTTTTCCTGCCGACCCGCACCGTGGAGGATTTCGGCCGCCTGGCCCCCCTCTTCGACGGCAGCAAGTGCGAGAACGTCGTCCTGCGCAAGGACGATTGCAAGGACGCCGAGTGTCTGCGGCAGGAGGATTGCCGCCTCGACCGGGGCGCGCCGTTCTGCTACAAGGCGGCCAAGGAAGCCCACGCCCTGCTCGATCCGAACTGGATCGCGGGGCCCGACGCGGTCGTCCGCCGTACCACCCTCCGCCATCTCATTTTGCTCCGCAACGATGCCTTCTCGCCCGCTCTGGCAGAGCTTTCTGCCGAAGAAGCATTGCGGATCCTGGTCTCAGGCGAAGTTCCCGGGATGAAAAAGGCGGCCGGAGCCAAGACGCATCCCTTCTTCAATCCCCATCTCCTGACCCTTTCAGAGGACCGCTTGGAGTTGCACAAGGCCCATTTCCAGCGTCTTCTGCAGAGCGCCAAGGCCTGGCTGTTCAACAGCGGGACGGCGGGAGTCGACAAGATCCGGGAGATCACCGGATCGAAGTAGGCCGTTCCTGGCCGCGGCCGGATCGTTTTGGATGGTTCCCTCATCTCTCGGATGATCCGGCCACCATTAAAAAATTCGAGAAGCTTCAGGAATGCCGAAAAAGAAAAAGGGCGGCGCGGGAAGCGCCGCCCTTTTTCAATTGAATTCAGGAATCAAGTCCCGGAAGTGCCGGAACGGGGCCCACGGATGAACGAGCCGTTCAGGTTGATGAGGTCTTTGTCGAAGTCAGTCGAGGCCGCGATCGTATAAAGCCCGGCGTTGGGATTGGCCGGGTCATACGTCCAGGATTCGATGGTGCTGCTGCGACCGTAGGAAACGACCAGGAAATCGTCCGCGGCCGAATTGACGATCCCCCAATTGCCGTTGGCGGTCGTTCCGGTGAACACCTTGAAGTTCCCGCCCCACTGATCTTTCAGCGGAAGCACCTTGATGTACATGGGTGAGAGGGCCGTCTTCATCGTCGCACTGATGTCGCCGTTGTTGGCGAACGGCGTACCCTTGTCCGTGATGTAGTCGAGTACGGACGTGGCGATGGTGCTGATGTCCTTCTGTGTCCCGCGGACCTTGGCCTTCTGCAATGCGGTCATGGCGTTGGGAATGAGCAGGGCGGCCAGAATGCCGATAATGGCGACAACGATAAGAAGCTCAATAAGAGTAAATCCATTTTGTCGTTTCATTTCCGAACCTCCTTGGAATAAAAATGACGCCGGACATTAAACATATTGCAATTGCCATGCCAACCCACAATTATCGTAAGTGGCAGATTATAAACAAATAAATAAATACATCAATCTAATTCGGTCAAAATGCGTCATTCCCGACCAATTTCATTAACAAATATTGTCAATAATTGGCTCTTTTCAACCAAATAGCTTTAATCGGCTTTCGATCTCTTCGGTCAGAAGGTGGATGATGGCTAAATGGACTTCCTGGATGCGCGGAGTCTCGCCGGAGTCCACATCCAGCAGAAAATCGGTCGATGAGACCAGCGTTCCCCCTCCCCGGCCCGTCAGAGCGATGGTCGTCAAACCCATGGCTTTGGCCGTCGCCAAAGCGGCGATGATGTTGGGCGATTGGCCGCTGGTGGAGAGGGCCAGGGCCACGTCGCCGGCTTCACCCAAAGCCTCGATTTGACGGCTGAATACGGCTTCAAAAGAAAGGTCGTTGCCGATCGAGGTCAGAATGGACGTATCGGCCGACAGGGTCACCGCCCGAAGCGCCCGGCGGGGCTTGCGGAATTTGTTGACCATCTCGGCGACGAAATGCTGGGCTTCCGCCGCGCTTCCGCCGTTGCCGAAGGCCAGGATTGTACCTCCCCGGCTCAAGGCCGAGGCGCAGGCCGCCGCGGCGTCCCGGAATGCGGATCCGCGGCGTTCGAAGAATTCATCCACCAACCGGCCGATCCGGCCGCCGAGCGTGGGTTCATTCATGGGGATCTCCTTTAAGGCCGGACGCGACGGCGTTCCGGACCTTTTCCATCAAGTCATCCATGTCCTCGGGGGCCGCCCCCGCCGTTTCTAAGGGCGCGTGGAAGATGAGATCGACGATTCCCCGCCGGGGAACCCAGCGTCCCCGGGGCATGATCCGAAAGGCCCCGCGGATGGAAACGGGAACGATCGGCGCCCGGGCGCCAAGGGCCAGGAAAAATCCGCCCCGGCGAAAAGCCCGGATCTTGCCGTCGTCGCTGCGGGTCCCCTCCGGGAAGACCAGGAAAGAAAGGCCCTGCGACCGCATGAGGGCGGATGCCCGCTCGATGGCGGCTCTCCCGCCGCGGCCGCCGCGACGATCGACGGAAACAAACCCGACGTATTTCATCCCCAACCCGAGAATGGGAATGCGAAAAAGCGATTTTTTTATGATGACGCGGAGCTTCTCGGGGACAAGAATGAACACGAGCGGCCCATCAACAAAGCTGACGTGATTGGCCATAAAGACGCGGGGCGTTCGGCCGGCCAGATTCTCCCGGCCCGCCACGCGGACACGCAATCCCAACAGGAATCGGCCGGCGCGCAAGACGCCCCCCGCGTAAGCCAGAAGGGGCTCTCGCCGGCGGACGACCAGGCAAACCAGGAAAAGGGGCAGGAGGGCCAAAACGGCCAAGAAGAAGAAAATGGCCGCCACCAGAGTCCGCAGTAACATCGGCCCTCATTATACAGTAAAGCAGCGGGGCCGGAAAAAGAAAAGGGGCGATGCGGTTG
>PMCY01000008.1 GCA_003154255.1 Candidatus Aminicenantota bacterium
CTGGGCGTTCTTGATCCGTTCGATGTTCTTCTTCAGATATTCCTTGATCTGGTCGTCGGCCAGGTCCATGGCCTTCTGGGCGGCCATGAGGGCCTCGTCGTAATTCTTCAGCTTCAGATAGACGGTGCCCAGCGTGCTCCAATAATAATACTGGGTCGGCTTGAGCTCAATGGCCTTCTTCGCTGCGGCCAAAGCGTCGTCCAGGTTCTGGCCCTGGTTGGCCCAGAACGCGGCGTAGCCTGACAGGCTGTCCGCGTTGGCCCCGTTCTTCTGCAGCCAGGCCGGACCGAAGATCTCCATGGCCTTGTCCATCTTTCCCAGCTTGACGTAGACCGCGGCGACCTGCTGGACGATATAGATCATGTCCGGCTTCATCCGCAGGGCCATTTCGGCCATAGCCAGGGCGCTGTCCTTGTTGGCGTCCTTCTGAATCCAGAAATTAGCGTAATCCATCAGGTCGTACACGAGCGTGCTGGCCTGCCCTTCCATGAAGCTCTTGCCGTAGGCCGTGTCGGCTTTGTCTTTGTCTTTGCTATCCCAGTAGAACTCGCCGATGTCCTTGTTGTAGCGGCGGACGGGATTGGTTTTGGTCAAGCTCTCAATTTTCGCCGCCAGCTCGGTCCCCTTTTCCGGATTGTCCTTGTTCCGGTTGATGAGAGCCAGCCATTGGTCGAGGACCCCGGGATCGTCGGGGAATTTCCCGGCGTATTCCTGGAAGAACTTGGCCGCTTCCTCTTTGGTCGCCTGATAGGCCATCGGGTAAGCCAGGATCGCATAGGCTTGTTTAAGGAGCTTGCTGGCCGGATTATGGGCCAGGAACGTCTTCATCGCCGCCGGGTCGGGCTTGGCCGTATAGACGTCCAGTTGGCCCAGGGCAAACTCGGCGTATTCGCGAAAGCTGACTTCGAAATCCTCGCCTTCGGGCTTGAACGGGCCGGCCTGGCCCCGCGGATCGAGGGCGATGACGGTTCGGTAGAACTCCTTGGCCCTCTCGTCGGTCAGCCGGTCGCCGTATTTGCGGGCCAGCTTGAAGACCGTCGCGACGTCCTTGGGATTTTTGACATAGGCCGCGTTGGTGGCCTTGAATGTGTCGATCCCGGCGATGACCTTGTCCATCTTGAGCTGGAATTTGTCCGCCGGCGGATCGTACCCCAGGATCCAATCCACTTCTGCGCCGCTGCCGTCGATGAAGAGGATGGTCGGAGTGGCCTGGATTTTGAATTTCTTGAAAAGCTCGTCGCCGAGCTTATCTTCGCGGTCGGCCCGCAGGAGAATCAGGTTTTTGGCGAAAAAATCCTGGTATTTGGGATTGCTGTAATACTGCTGACCCAGCAGTATGCAGCTCCCTCAGCCGCCGCTGTAGAAATCGACCAGAACCAGCTTGTTCTCGCTCTTGGCCTTGGCCACGGCTTGGTCCAGGGAGCCCTTGAACCAGCTTTGGGCCGAGGCCAGCGAGGCCAGGACAAGCACCATAAGGAGGAGGTTGAGAGTTTTTTTCATGGGTGCCTCTCCGGCCATCATAGAACAACCGCACCGGCGGACTCAAGGAGAATGCAAATGGGGACATATGTGCCCTCCCATTCCATCAAATGGGAGGAATGCAAGGCTTGTCCCGCCTTCTTAAAAAAAATAAATAAAAAAAGGGGAACGGAGTATTGTGCCCTCCCATTCTACCGAATGGGAGGACTGCAAAGCCCGTCCCCCTTTGGGGAATGCGTGAAGCGCGGATTACTTTTGGGCGGCCTTGTTCAGCCGTTCCAGGTCCTTCTTGAACGTTTCTTTGACCTGGTCGGGCGCGAGTTCGATGGCTTTTTCCTTGGCTTTGACCGCTTCAGGATAATTCTTCATCTTCTCCTGGACCAGGCTGAGGGTCGACCATCTCCAATAAGCCCCGGGCTGGCCGTCGACGGCTTTTTTGGCCGCCGCCAGAGCGTCGTCCAGGTTCTTGCCCTGGCGGGCCCAGAAGTTCGCATAACTGTTGAGAGCCTCCGTATCCGCCTCGCTCTTTTTGGCGAATGCCGGGCCGTAAATCTCCAGGGCTTTGGCTTCCCGGCCGGCCTTTATATTCGTCGCGGCGGCCTGGGACAGGAAATAGCTGTTGCCCGGTTGCAGCTTGATGGCCGTCTCGACCATGGCCAGGGCGCTGTCCAGGTTGGTGTCGTTCTGGGTCCAGAAATTGGCGTAGGAAACCAGGTTGTAGGCCAGGCTCTGGACTTGGCCTTCCATGAAATCCTTGCCGAACGTCTTTTCGGCCTTGTCTTTCTCGCCGGTATCCCATTGGAGCTGGGCAATGTTCATATTGATGTTCGAATCGGGATTGAACGAGGTCAGGTCCTTGAGCTTTTCGGTCAACTCCTTGCCCTTGTCGTAAGGACCTTTGTCCCGGACGATCCGGCTCAACCAGCCATCCCAGGCCGAGGGGTCATTGGGATATTTGCCCGCGTATTCGGCGAAGAAGACCGCGGCGTCTTCCTTGGATGCCTGGTATCCGTAGTAATTGGCCAGGCTTCCATAGACCTGCTTGACGAGTTTGCTCTGGGGATACTTGGCGATGAAGGCTTTGGCCGGGGCGATATCCGCCTTGGGGCCGTAGAGATTAGCCGTGCCCATGTAATATTCGGCGAATTCGGTGTAGGACGCGCTGATGCCCGAATATTCCTGGGTATAGGTGCCGGACTTGCCCTCGGGATCAAGGGCGATGACCTCTTTGTACTTGGCGTTGGCCTTGTCCGTATCATAACGGTCGGCGTACTTGCGGGCCAGCTTGAAGACCGTGGCCACGTCCTTGGAGTTCTGGGCATAGGCCGCCGCGATCGCCTTGAACGTGTCGATGCCATCAATCATCTTTTGAAGCTGGGTTTGGAAATTCTCGGGCGGAGGGCCGTACCCGACGGACCAATCCACCTCGGCGCCGTCGCCGCCGATGGTCATGGTCGTGGGAGTGGCCCGAATGCCGAATTTTTTAAAGATGAGGGCGCCGGCGGGCTCTTGGGTGATGGCTCGGAAAAGAATGAAATTCCTGTCCAGAAAAGCGTGGAACTTGGGATTGTCGTAGAACTGCTCACCGAGCAGTTTGCAGCCCCCTCAGGTGTAGGAGTAGAAATCGACGAGAACCAGCTTGTTCTCGACCTTGGCCTTGGCGATGGCCTGGTCCAATGAACCCTTGAACCAGTTTTGAGCCGAGGCGAACGAGGCGAGGACAAGCACCATGAGTAGAATGAGTATTTTTTTCATGCGTGCCTCTTTGCGTATCCTACGTTCGAATATGGACTTTTGTCAATCCGCTTTGGCGGCCTAGAGGCCCGCCGCGCGCGGATCCATCAATCAATATATACGCCCGCCCCATCGCAAAGGTTACCCGCTTTTTAAAAATGAGGGGACGGCATCTATATCTTCGCCTAATTCTTTGCCCCTATTCTTGGATCGAGATCGAGGACGAGACCGCGACGTTCTTCTTCAACATCGCCCAGACCGGGCAATACTTCTCCTCGGACAGGCGGACGGCTTTTTCGACCAGGGCGCGGTCGAGCGCGGGGCCTTCGACTCTATATTCCAGGCGGATCTCAGTGAAGACCCGAGGGTGGTCCTCCTGCCTCTTTCCTTCGGCCCGGACGCTGAATGATTTCACGTCCTGGCGCATTTTCTCGAGGAGCGAAATGACGGTCTGCCCGCTGCACGCCGCCAGGCTCATCAAGGTCAGCTCCATGGGCTTGATGCCCGCACCGATTCCGAGGGGCGGGCCGAAGTCAATGGGCACCTCGTGGGCGAATTCAGCCCGCCCTTCAAAATGCATCCCGGCCGTCCAGTTCACGGAGGCGGTCAATGGTTCGGCCATGGCCTCCTCCCGATTACTGGAGACTCTTGCGCGGCACCATCTCGTCGGCCATGGCCGCATGCCAGGCGTAGGCGGCCATGATGACCGCGTTCTTGATCAGGTCCTGGGGCTGGATGGTTTCCATGAAATCCAGGTTGGTGTGGCCGGCCGTGCCGGGGATGCGGTCCTGGATGAACTGGAAGCCGGGAAGTCCGGCCCGGTCGAACGAGACGTGGTCCGTGGAGCCGACGCTCTGGTTCGAGACGGCCGTGCAGCCCATGTCGCGGAAAGGCGCCATCCAGGCCGTGAGCATCTGCCGGGCCCGCTCGTTGCCCTGGAGATAGATGCCCCGGAAGGCCCCGGCGCCGTAGTCCATGTTGAAATAGGCGGAGAGCTTGTCGTACTCGGCCTTCTTCCCGATCTTGGGGTCCTTGGGGTCGCCGAAATGCTTCTTGACGTATTCGCCCGAGCCGAAAAGTCCCTGCTCTTCGCCGCTCCACCAAGCCACCCGGATCGTCCGCCGCGG
>PMCY01000199.1 GCA_003154255.1 Candidatus Aminicenantota bacterium
CTGGCCGCCGAAATCAAGCGCTGGAAAGTCGGCCGCCTTTCCAAGTAAAATCTTGTCCGGATTTCCTTTAGGAGGCCGGACGATGAAACTTGGCGGTTTTCGTAAGCTGATAAGCACGGTTATTTTGACGGTTGCCTGGGCGCTATATCTGACGGCCGGCCCTTCTCCAACCTGTCTTCCGTCTGAAGTTTCTGCCGGCGCACCCGCTAAAATCGATCCCCGGGCCGCCCTCAAAAACTTTGAGCCGTTGGCCGTTAAAGCCATGGCCGAATGGAAAGTGCCCGGCTTGGCGGCCGCGGTCATCGTCGACGGGAAGGTCGTCTATGCGGCGGGCTTCGGATATCGGGATCTCGACAAAAAGCTCCGGGTGACGCCCCATACCCAGTTCGGGATCGGCTCCTGCTCCAAAGCTTTCACTGCGGCCACGATGGCCATTCTGGCCGATGAGGGCAAGCTGGATTGGGATAAGCCCGTCCGGGCCTATCTGCCCGAATTCAAGCTGGCCGACCCGATCGTAGGCGAGCGGGCCACGGTCCGTGACATCGTCACCCATAGGACCGGCCTGCCGCGCCACGACAACGTCTGGATCCGTTCGCCTCTTTCCCGCCGGGAGATGTTCGAGCGCCTGCAATTCCTCGATCTCAGCCGCGACCTTCGCCAGGCCTACCAGTACAACAATCTGATGTTCATGACGGCGGGCTTTCTCGTTGGAACGGTCGCCGGAACGAGCTGGGAGGATTTTGCCCGCTCCCGCATCCTCGAGCCGCTGGGGATGACGGAAACGAATTTCTCGGTCGATGATTCACGGAAGGCCGCTGATTTCAGCCGCTCCTACACTTTGGTCCACGACGCGGTCGAGGAATTTCCTTTCTATAATGTCGATGCCCTGGGTCCGGCCGGCTCGATCAATTCCACGGTCTTGGATATGGCCCGTTGGATCCAGTTGAACATTGACGAGGGCCGAGCGCCCGGTTCCCCTCCTAGGACCATCGTATCCGAAAAGCAGATGGCCCTGCTCCATTCTCCCCAAACGATCGTTCCCGACGAATTGCGCTATCCGGAGCTTTTCTATTCCTCGTACGGCGTCGGCTGGCGCATCAACTCCTACCGCGGCCACCCTCTGCTGAGCCACGGTGGCGCCATCATGGGCTTTTCAGCCCTGACGGCCTTCCTGCCCAAGGACAAGATCGGGATCATTCTGCTCAACAATCTGGAGGATGCCCCGATCAACGAGCCGCTGGCTTATTTCGTCATGGACCGGCTTCTGGGCCTGGAGCCTGTCGACTGGTTCGGCCGTCTGCGCGCCGATCAAGCCGAGGACAAGGCGAAATCCGAGAAGGCCAAGGCTGAGCGCGACAAGGACCGCCGCCCGGGAACAGTGCCTTCCCATCCGCTCCCCGAATACGTCGGCGAGTATGAACACCCGGCCTACGGCACGATCCGCGTGACCTTGGATGAAAACGGGCGTTTGCGGGCCGATTACCATCAGCGGAGCTATACCGTCGAGCACTTCCATTACGATTACTTCCGCTTCCGCAACGATTGGATGGACGCCGAGTATTTGGTCTCCTTCGCGACCGATGCCAAGGGGCGCATCGCCTCGTTCTCCATCCCTTTGGAGCCGAGTGTCGCCGATATCGTTTTCCGGCTGAAGCCCGTCGCTCCCGCTCCGGAGGAAAAAAAATGAAGAAAGTTTCGCTCGTCCTGACCGGCTACGGCAATGTGGGCAAATCCTTCGTCCGTCTCCTCCTGGACAAGCGTGAGGACTGCGCCCGGCGCTATGGCCTGGATCTCGAGTTGACCGCGGTGCTTCGCCGGAGCGGGGGATGGCTGGCGGAAGGCTGCGAGGACTTCGAGTCGCTGGCCGCGGATACTACCGTTCCGCTGGAATCGCATTCGGGTTGGACGCCCGGACTGACCCTCGAGGACGCGCTCTCCCGCACCTCCGCCGGTGTCCTGGTCGAATGCACGCCTTCCAACTGGAGGACGGGCGAGCCGCAGCTCGATTTCCTCCACCTGGCCCTCGATCACGGCTGGAACATCACCGCCGCTAGCAAAGGCGCCCTGGTTGTGGACTTCAAGAACCTGCGGGCCAAAGCCCGGACCAAGGGGCTGGCTCTCAAATTCAGCGGGGCCACGGCGGCCGCCCTTCCGACGCTCGACGTAGCTACAATTTCCCTCGCCGGCGCCGATATCCTGCGCATCGACGGCATCCTGACCGGGACTACGAATTACATCCTCGGGCGCCTCGAACAAGGCGAGTCGTTTGAGGCGGCCCTGGCGGAAGCCCAGGCCAAGGGCATCGCCGAGCCCGATCCGTCCATGGATATCGACGGCTGGGACACCGCCTGCAAGCTTCTCCTCATCGCCAATTCCGCCGCCGAAATAGATCTGACCCTTAAGGACATCAAAGTCGAGGGTATCCGATCGGTCACGGCCGCCGACCTGTCCAAGGCCCGGGCCGAGGGCAAAGCCCTCAAGCTGCTGGGACGGCTGATCTGGGACGAGGGGCGCTATACCGCCGAGGTCAAGCCCGTCGCCATTGAACCCTCGCATCCTCTCTACAGGCTGACGGGGACCAGCAAGGGCATCGCCTTCCTCACGGACACGATGGGGACCGTGGCGGTGACCGACGGCAAGTCCGATCCGCGCGGGACGGCCGCCTCCGTCCTGAAGGATATCATCAACATTTATCGCGACTAAAGCGCCGTTTCGATCGCCTCATCAAGGGCGGGCATCGGCCCGAAATTGACCATGGCCCTCGTTTCTGGTACCTTAGCCCTCGCTTTCTCGCGTTTTTTGGCGGAGAGGTGTCCGAGCGGTTTAAGGAGCGCGCTTGGAAAGCGCGTGTGCGCCGCAAGGTGTACCGCGGGTTCGAATCCCGCCCTCTCCGTTCCTCTCCCGATGCGTTGTCAAATCCCCCTTTGATTCCCAAAGGGGGCCGGGGGATTTAATAATATTCAAATCTTGATTTGGAAACGCATCGGGCAATTATAAAAACTACCTGCTCTTCTGGCGAGTACCGGCTTATCCCTCCTCTTGGAGGAGGGATAAGGGTGGTAATATTGAACTGAGGCTTGCAACGAGCCTCCGGAATAAAAGTTAATAGATCTTGCAGTAAGCGTTAGGCCTCCCCCTTTGATTCTCAAAGGGGGCAGGGGGATTTAATAGGTGTAAAAATCTTGATTGGGTAGCGCTTTGGGCAGATTTAAAAACCACCGGCTTTGAGATCAGGCGAGTACCGGCTTATCCCTCCTC
>PMCY01000229.1 GCA_003154255.1 Candidatus Aminicenantota bacterium
TCATCAACAAGCGCCTTACGGCTTTAACTCCGAAGACTTGCGCCCCGGAGCGTCATGCGGTATTAGACTCCCTTTCGAAAGCTTATTCCCCACTTGATGGAAGATTACCCACGTGTTACTCACCCGTTCGCCACTCTTCCCGGAGTTGCCCCCGGAAAGCGTTCGACTTGCATGTGTTATGCACGCCGCCAACGTTAGCTCTGAGCCAGGATCAAACTCTCCAATTATAAGCACCCTTGCGGGTACTTAGCGAATTTGATGTGGCAAATCTGCTTGGTACGTTCGCTCTGCTTTTCGTTTCAAAGATCAATTTCTCTCTAGCCCGAGAGAGAAAAACGTTCCCCACCATATTTTTTCTCTTATTTGCCTTGCGGCCCATCGGAAGAGAACGCTCGGACATAATAAGCTTTTGGGGATTTGATGTCAAGAAAAAAGTGAAAGATTTTTTTAAAATTTAATTGATTTTATTTCAACCATTTATAAAAAGTCCAGCAAAATAATCGGGGCCCATTCTCCGGCTTCTCGGAAGAAGCCTCTCCCTATGCATGAAACTTGCAGAGAAGGCCTAAAAATTATCCCTCTTCCCCCCTGAAGGTCCCGCCGCAAAGTCAACGAACGTCGACGGGTCAGCCCATCGCGGACGGCCCCGGCGTCAACAAACGGGACCGCAAAAAGAACGCCCGGACAAAAAGAGCCTGAAAAACGGGCTCCGCGCTTGGCATGAATGCGGCATCTTGATCAGCGAACATGCGCGAAAAAACAAGCCGGGGCTTCACCTTGATTGAGGTGCTCATCGCCCTGGCCCTCGTCTCCGCGCTGATTATCGGCGGGATCGAAATCCTCATTCTGGCCGCGCAGATCAAGCTCAAGGCCGACGCCAACATCGAGCTGGCCGATCTGGCAGCTTCCCGGTTGGAAGAACGGAAAGCGGCCGTCCTGGCGGATATCGAACCGGCGGGCGCCGGCGCGCCGACTGCGTTTTCCATCGTCGGCCGGCGCCAAGCGACATTCCGGGGAACATGGGAAGGCGACGGGTTCGTTGAATCGCCGGCCCGTTTTGGATTCGAGATCTATCCGGAGCTCGAGCCCGAAGCGGTCTTCGCCCTGACCATTCTGTACTTCCGCGAATTGGGATTCTAAACAAAGGCTCGGACTCATGTTGAAAAACCGGCCCGGATTGACTATTTTCGAAACGCTTCTCAGCCTGGTCCTGTTCACCGGGGTCATCCTGGGCGGCTTCGACTTCTTTTCCCGCGCCCGGCGCATGTTCTTTCGATTGAGGACGGCTCAGGATACTGGAGAACGCGTCCAATCCGCCTTGGATAAAATACGTCTGGATATCCTCGAGACCGGCCGGGGGCTGTCGGATCTCCTCCGCCTGGAAATCCTTAAGGCCATCGAACAAACGGCGGATGGCCCGGTTTTTCGAAGCTCCGAACAAAGCGTTTCCCTGGCTTTGGACGCGACGGCCGGTTCGTTCGTGATACGGGTCGCGGACGGCGAAGGCTTCTCCGCCGGACAGGAAATCGGTTTTGTAGAGCGAAGCAAAGCGGAAATCGGCGTCATCCACTCGGCGGACGGGCCGGAGATCACTCTCGACGCTCCGTTGCAGGGGAATTTTACGGCCTCCGCGGCAACCGTTGTTCTGATTCACCGGGTCGTCTATCTCTGGACCTCCGGCGATGGTGTCCTGAGGCGTAAGGTCAACGGGGCCTCCCCCCAGCCGCTGCTGGAGGAGGTCACGGCCTTCCGCTGCGAATACGATGAATCGGCCAATCTGGCCCGGATCGGCATCCGGCCGGCGACCGATCCGGAGAACGAATATGCGATTACGACATTTCCCAAGAATGCAGCCCTGGCCCGCGCCGCCCGACGGCCGTGAGCGAACGTCCGCTGCCGGCGAAAGGCCCGGCTCCATCGCCCTGATCGTCGTTTTTGTCTTTGTTCTTTTCGCCGCGCTCGGCCTCGGGACTCTCGATATGACCCGGACCTATCTCAAGCTCAGCGCTTATAAAAAGAACGCCCTCCTGCTTTCCTATACGGCCGAAAACGGCGTCAAACAAGGGCTGGGGCGGCTTTATGAATCCATGGAGCGGACCGCCTATCCCCTCCCTCTCGCGGCGGATCGGTGGGAAGCGATAAAAGCCGACGGCCGGGCCGGGGGAAACGAAACCGCGGAGGAAGCCATGGGTCGGTCCTTTCCCGATCGGGTTGAAGAAACGTCCGGAGTCCAATCCTGGACGGGCACGGCTCGCTGCACAATGGACCGGTTCGCCGAGGCGACCTCCTATTTTCTGGCCGAGTATCGCATCGCCGTGGAGGCCGAGGGCCGGCTCAAGGATGTCCTGCCGGTCCGAAGCGCGGCCCTGGACCTGGCCTTGAAGACCGCGGCGGGCCGCATTCCCCTCTCTTTTTTCCCGTTTTTACTGGTGGGACCGTCGGGCAATGGCACCCTGACCGATCTCGTCGCCGGAAAAAAACTCCAATTGTTGCCTTCCCGTTTTAAAGACTTCGCCCCCCGGGCTCTGGTCACTTCCCGTCCGCTCATTCCGCAGGATCCTTCTTCACTTCTCGCCGCGGCGGCCAATGTCGGATTCCTCCGGCCAGGAGAGCTGAACCGGGCCGAATTGCGACGGGCCCTGGGTTTGGAAATGGTCGATGAAACAATCCCCGACGGCGTCTATCTCATCCAAAACGAGGCCGGGCCGGGAGGAATTTTTGTCCAGGGTGATCTCGATCGGCTGCTCCTGGCGATCGGCGAGGGCTGGCAGTATATGGAATTCCAGGCAGGGGGATCGGCTTGGCGATTAAAATTTTCGCCCGCCGCAAGGCGGATGGAATTCAGCGGGCCAAACGTTCAACAGGAGGCCGAGCGCATGCCTTCGGGGTTGATCCTCGTCAACGGCGCGATCGCTTGCCTATCGGCCGCCCAAGTTGAAACCGGGGACATTCTAACGCCCGCACCCGACCAAGAGACCCCTTGCATCCTTGACGGCGTCTCCCTGACGGTCGTCTCGGCCGACAAGGTGACAATCGGCTCACATCTTCTCCACGAAGGCGTCAAATGGATGAAGGATGTCCCCTATCTCAAGGACAAGCAATCGCAATTGGTGGTCTATGCCGGAGGCCGCGACCTCATCGACGGATCCGTTCGGGACGGCCGGATCATTATCGGTCAAGGAGCCCCGTCGGAAATCAAGATCCAGGCCTCGCTGACCGCCAAGGATGGTTTTTTTGTCGATGGCGATTCGAAGACCGTGATCGTTTCCGGCGGGATTCAAACGTCCGCGCTCTCGCTCGGCGGCAACCTGTTGAAGATCGCCCCCGACGAACGCCTGACCGCCGACGCTCTGCCGCCCGCCCCCGGGCCGGCCGCGGCGGAGCCGGTTTTGCTCATCCTGTCCGTGCGTCCCGTCAGTTGGACGGAGCGGGGGCCATGAAAGCCATGCGCCCGGCGGGCCGCCCGGGTTTCACCCTGATCGAGGTCGTNNCTCGAAAGCGCCATGTGGGACATCCGCTCCACTCTGAACGCCGCCCGCTACAAGGCCGTCTTCGAGAACGCCTCCATCCGGGTCAGGATCGGCGGCGGACAATGGGAAATGGAAAAATACGATGCGGTTCGGAAGGTCTGGGTTTCCTGCCGCAAGCGGTCGATCGACGGTGTACGCGTCGAGGCCAATAATACGCCTCTCTTCACCGCGCAGGGGACGGTCGGCGGCCTGGCCACCATCACCATCGCCAACGCCTGGGGAACGTACAAGATCACGCTGGCCATTACCGGCCGGATCAAGACGACGCGGGTCACCTAGGGGATACGATACTGAAAATCGGAGCCCCCATCAAAAAACAAGCCGGATAAGACAAGGCGGACACGTACCGGAAAATCTCAGGGACACAATCCCTTTTCAGAAGAAAAGGGTTATGTCCAAGATTTTCCGGTCACGTCCCCTCTTCAATCCTATTGTTCGAAAAGAGGTTCTACCTCTTTTCGAACACGATGCGGCCGTCGACGATGGTATGTGTGACCTCGGCCTTCAGGATTTCCGCCGGCTTAATCTTCAGGAGATTTCGGTCGAAGATTGTCAAATCGGCGAACTTGTTGGCCTCCAGCGAGCCCCGCTTATCGTCCTCGAAAGCGGCGATCGCGGCATTGATCGTGTAGGCCTTGATGGCCTCCTTGACCGAGATCCGCTCCTCGGGAAACCATCCGCCCTGGGGCTTTCCGTCGGGGGTTTTGCGCGTGACGGCAGTATAAATCAGGTATTTGGGGTGGACCTGGTAGAGCGCCGCACCCGTCCCCGGCCAATCCGAACCGAAAACCAGCATGGCCCCATTGTCGAGCAGGGATTTGAAGGCAAAAGCATAGCGGGCCCGGTCCATTCCGATGCGCTCTTCCATCCAGCGCATGTCCTCCGCCAAATGGAACGGATTGACCTCGGCAATGACGCCGAGCCGGCGGAAACGCTTGAAGTCCTCCGGCCGGACCACCTGCGCATGGATGATGCGGAAGCCTTTGAGCGGCTGCTGGCGCTCTTTTTGAATCCGCTCGAAAAGATCGAGGGTCTCGGCAACCGCCCGGTCTCCGCTGGCGTGTATATTGGGAACGAAACCGGCCCCCAGGCCGGTTTGGATAAGCCCGTACAGCTTGTCCAAGTCGCCCGTCTTCAGATCGGGATCGCTGGAGGCATGGGAACTCCAGGTGCCGGTATTGCCGGGCTGGTCGCGATAGGGTTCGAAGAGGAGGGCGCCGTGCGTTCCCAGGATGCCGTCGATGGTGCCCTTCAACGCCCCGTAGCGCAGCCAATAGCTTTTCTGTTTCGTCTTGGGGTGAAGCCCCATGGTCAGGCCGGCCGTTTTGAGCTCAGCCCCCAGCGACAGATCGGGACGCAGCCAGACGCGACAGGTCAATTCGCCGGCGCTCTCGAGCTCGACAAACCGGTCGATCTGGTCCGGTGAGGAGACGTCGTGAATCTCGGTGAGCCCCGATTCGCGAAGGACTTTGAGAGCGGCCCGGTTTTCGTCGAGCA
>PMCY01000337.1 GCA_003154255.1 Candidatus Aminicenantota bacterium
GGAGCGTTTCCTTCTTCGGATCGCTGACCAGCTCGTCCTCGAGAAGCTCCACCCGCTCGCCCAGCTTTTCCAAGATGACGAAATAGTGGTCGACCACGGCGTCCAGGAGGGCATAGGCCAGGTAGTCGGCGCCGGCCTTGCGGATGCGGCCTTTGCCCCGGCGGATGCGCTCACGGACGCAGCCGAATTCCTGGCCCGCGTGCTCCTGGAAGGAAATGACGAAATTGCGGCCCACCACAAGGCTGAGCTGGTCCGTTTCCACTTCGCTCGAGGCCTCGTCGAATTCCAGCATCCGGGCGACGATATAGAGGGTCTCGTTCATGTCCTCCAGCTTGGGGCGCTGGGTGGTGTTCATGATGTCTTCCTGGACCAGGGGGTGGAGGCCGAAGTGCGTCCCCAGCTTTTCCACGATTCCGGGATCATGGACCCCGTCGATGTTGATCCAGGTGACTGTCGCCGTGTCCCGGAAGGCGAAACAGTCCTCCACGGCGGCGACGTCTTTTTCCAGGAAATTGTTTTCGTCGTAATCGATGACGCTGATCCGGACGGCTTCCGTGTTGTGCTCGCCGATATGCACGAGCGTTCCCGGCGCGCAGCCTTCTTTTTCCGCCCAGCCGTCCGTTCGCCCGGAGGATTGGGACCCGGCCGATTCCGGCCCGTTCCTCCGTCCGCCGAGCGCCCGCCGCATCACCGCCCGCGTCTCTCCGGTTTTTCGGCCTTCTCGGGTTTTTCGAGCTTCTCGATCTTTTCGGCCGGGGCCTCGGCCGCCGCCTCATCGGCGCCGCCGCCCAGTCCCAGCTTCGTCCGGATCTCCCGGTCGATCTCGTCGGCCAGCTCCGGTTTTTCCTTGAGCAGCTTCTTGAAGTTGTCGCGACCCTGGCCGACGCGCTCCCCTTTATAGGAGTACCAGGTCCCGGACTTTTCGATCAGGCCGATGTTGACGCCCGTATCGACGAGGTCGCCCTCCCGGGATATGCCCTCGCCGTAGATGATGTCGAACTCACAATCGCGGAAGGGCGGGGCCATCTTGTTCTTGACGATCTTGACCTTGACCCGGTTGCCGATGACCTGCTCCCCGTCCTTGATGGCCGTCATACGCCGGACGTCGATGCGCAGGGAAGCGTAGAATTTGAGGGCCCGTCCGCCCGTCGTCGTCTCGGGATTGCCCAGGAAAAAGCCGATCTTTTCCCGGATCTGGTTGATGAAAATGAAGCAGGTTTTGGAGCGGGCCACGATGGCCGTCAGCTTGCGCAGGGCCTGGGACATCAGGCGGGCCTGCAGCCCCATGTGGGCGTCGCCCATCTCGCCCTCCAGTTCGGCCTTGGGCACGAGGGCGGCCACGGAATCGACGACCACGACGTCGACGGCGCCGCTGCGCACTAGAACCTCGGCGATTTCCAGGCCCTGCTCGCCGTAATCGGGCTGGGAAATGAGCAAGTTGTCGATATCGACGCCGATCTTGGCCGCGTAATCGGGGGCCAAGGCGTGTTCGGCGTCGATGAAGGCCGCCTGGCCGCCGCGGCGCTGGGCCTCGGCGATGACATGGAGGGCCAGGGTCGTCTTGCCCGTCGCCTCGGGGCCGTATACCTCCACCACCCGGCCGCGGGGAAAGCCGCCGATGCCGAGGGCATAATCGAAGGAGATGGACCCGGTCGGGATGGCCGCGATCTTGAGGGCGGCGCCGCGCTGGCCGAGCTTCATCACGGAACCCTTGCCGTATTGTTTTTCGATCTGGGACACAGCCGCTTCGATGGCCTTGTCCTTGTTCAGATTTCTCTGTGCGAGTTCGTCGTCTTTCAATCGGTCCTCCTCGGAATATTGCGGAAATCGGGAATGCGGCCCACTAGCGATGACGGATGGGAACGGTCCTTTTTCTCAACCATATCTACCATAATTGCCGGGACCTGTAAACCGCCGTGGCTGGGGCCCCGGACTCCGTCCGGGGATCATGTTCCACGGTACTTGGCGGTGGATAAGAACCACCGACAAGTACGGCGGGGGGCGCCGCGGGCGCTCAGCCCATGATCCCGCTGATGATACCGTCGTCGGAGATGTCGATCCTCTCCGCGGACGGGGACTTGGGCAGGCCAGGCATGGTCATGATCTCCCCGCAAAGGGCCACTACAAAACCCGCCCCGGCGCTCAACGAGGCGTCGGTGACCGTAACGGAGAAATCGCGCGGACGGCCCGGCAGCTTGGCGTTGTCGGAGAGCGAATATTGGGTCTTGGCGATGCAGACCGGCAGGCCGGCGAAGCCGTCGGCTTCGAAGCGCTGGAGTTTCTTCCGCGCCTTGGCTTCGATCTGGATCCGGGCCGCACCGTACATTTTTACGGCGATCGTTTCGATCTTATCGGCCAGGGATAGTTCCGGCGGATAGAGAAATTTGAAATCCCGGGGGTCCCTCTCGACGGCCGCGACCACTTGGCGGGCCAGATCCAGCCCCCCTTCCCCGCCCCGGCCATAGACGTCGCTCAGGGCATACCGGAAATTCTCCCGGGCTGCAAGGGCGTCGAAGGCCTTGACCTCGGCCTCCGTGTCGGTCGGAAATTTGTTCAGAGCGACCACGACGGGAACCCCGAACAGGCGGACGTTTTCGATGTGTTTTTGCAGATTGGCGAATCCCTTTTCGATGGCCGCCGTGTTCTCGGCGCCGAGAGCCTCGAGCTTCACGCCGCCGTGATATTTGAGCGCGCGCAGGGTGGCGACGATGACACCGGCATCCGGGGGGGGGACCTGCCCCGTACGAACGACAATGTCCATGAATTTTTCCGCTCCCAGTTCGGAGGCGAAGCCGCATTCGGTGACGACGTAATCAGCCAGGCGCAGGGCCAGGGCCGTGGCGATGACCGTATTCGTGCCGTGGGCGATGTTGGCGAAGGGGCCGCCATGGACGAAGGCCGGATTGCCTTCCTGAGTCTGGACCAGGTTGGGCTTCAGCGCGTCGCGGAGGACCGCGGCCATGGACCCGGCGGCCTTGATCCGGGCGGCCGTGACGGCTTTTCCGTCGGCGCCGTAGCCGACGACGATCCGGCCCAGCCGGGCCTTCAGATCGGCCAAGTCCCTGGAAAGGCACAAGATGGCCATGACCTCGGAGGCCGCCGTGATGTCGAAACCGGTCTCCCGGGCGAAGCCTCCGAAGGTCTCATCCAGGCCGACGATGATCGATCGGAGGGCCCGATCGTTCATGTCCAGGGCCCGTTTCCAGGTCACGCTGCGCCCGTCGACCGGACCGGTCGGGCCGTCGAAATGGACCCGGTTGTCGACCACGGCCGCCAACAGGTTATGGGCGGCGGTCACGGCGTGCATGTCGCCGGTGAAATGGAGGTTGA
>PMCY01000325.1 GCA_003154255.1 Candidatus Aminicenantota bacterium
GGGCCGCGGCGTGGGCAGCACGGTTTCTTCGAGTTTGCGCAGGTCTTCGTCGTTGTAGCGATTGACCGTGGCGAAAATAGCGTAGGGATCGATGGCCGCGGGCGGGGTCATCAGGACGGCCGCGCCTTTGAGCTTGCCTTTGTATTTGGCCAGATCGGATTTCGTTTGGACGTCGGCGAGAACGGCCGGCAAGGTCAGCTTGCCGTTTGTGCCGGGCGTGTGGGAGAGCGGAAAACCGACCATCATCTGGTAGGTCGGCTCGATCATGTGGATCGAGATGTATTCGCTGTCCCAGGGCACACCGTAATCCATGAAGGGCTCGAGAACGACGTTTTCGAGCCCGACTTCGATCATTTTCTTCTTGGCCCATTCGTGGGCCCGCTTCATGTCCTGGGACAGGGTCAGGCGCGTGCCGATGACGTCGGTCATATAGCCGACGACGTCCATGACCTGCGAGCGCTGCAGGCCTTCTTCGCGGATCTTGGCCACGGTGTCCCAATCGGCCTGGGGCCGGCCGGATTGGGCCAGGCCGAGAAGGGGAAGCAGCAGGGCCAGGGCGATCAGGGATTTGCGGGCGAGTCTCATGTGGTCCTCCTGGGAAGGGGATGAAGACTTCTTTTATCCCATCCGGGGGGGATTTTCAATCGGCGGCGCGAAGTACGGCTCCTTCGATAAAATTTCAGCGGCAACTCATTCCGGTTCCGCGTCCATGATCAGATTTTCCGAGGGGCGTCGGAGCGTGTTTTCCTCGCCGGGGAAAACGCGCGGGTTATGCGCGGCTTCCCCATTGTCCCGTATCATTTTTTGATCTTCTTGGCGATCTTGCGCTTGATCTTGTCGTAGGACGGCGGCGGGCCGGTGCGCACCGCCTTGCCGTCGATGTAGAGGCCGTCCGAAATCCCGCGGCTCAAATAAACGCCGCGATCCAGCGTTTCGACAGGCCGGAATTCGACCGCCTGGCCCAATTCCGCGGCCGCCCTTTTGGCCCGCTCGAAGCACATGTTCATGGCCGGGCACCAGCCGTGAACGAAGGCGTCGACGGCGACCTTGCCCTTGATCTTGCCCGGCTTTTCCTGAGCCTTGATCCAGCGGGGAACCGCCGCGTCGCTCGCGAACGCCTTCCATAAAAGGATCATGATGCCGTTGCGGTCGGCCTTCTTATAGCCGCGTTTCTTGAACCAGGCTGCCGGAATGAAAAACGGAAACGGCACCCCCCAGACCGCCAGTCCCTTGGCCCCCAGCGCGCGGGCATCTTCTTCGGCGGCCGTGAGCAGGGCTTTCCCGATGCCGCGTTTGCGCTGATCGCCGGCGCCTTTATCTTTATGAGCGTGGACCCAAACGCAGTGGACGAAGTAAAGGTCCCGGCCTTCGGCGAAGGCGAGTTCAATCGGGACGTACTGGATCATCCCCACCGCCTTGCCGTCGGAGACGGCCAGCTTCACGCGAAGCCCTTTATCTTTCATCGCTTCGTACCAGCGGCGTTTGTGGGCTTGGCCCTCTTTAATTTCGTCTGAATAGTCTTCCAGACAGCAAAGATAGGTTTCAAGGTATTCGGGTCTTAAATCGATGAGCTCCATGGTTTCCTCCCTGGGCGCCGCGCGGGCGCATCGAATACCCCTATTATAGACAATCGCCATAAGAAATGGCCATCATTCCGCCCATTGAATTCCCCCGCCGCCCGTGATATTTCTACGGAAATCACGGAGGCCGCATGAAAAGAAATCCCGTCCTCGTTCTGATCGTCCTTCTGGCCGCGGCCGTTCTTCTTCCCGCCGCCGCGGCGGCCCAAGGCGCGCGCGCCGATTATGAGCGCGCCGACGGCCTGCGCGATAAATGGCAGGGCCTGGCCGTCAACCTGCCCGAGCGCCCTCCCGTCTGGATCGGGACAACCCATCGGTTCTGGTACCGCCGGACGATCCAGGGCGGAACGGAATTCGTGATCGGCGACGCGGAGGCGGCCGCGTTCCGACCGGCCTTCGACCACGCCCGGCTGGCCGCGGCTCTGGCCGCCGAGCTCAAGGACAAGGTCGATCCCAAGAAGCTGCCCTTCATGATCCTCACCTTCACGGACGACGAGAAGGCGGTCCAGTTCGAGGCCGGCGGATCGCGTTGGAAATGCGATCTGACTTCTTATGCGCTGACCAAGCTCGGGCCGGCCGATCGGAGCCGGGGCGGTGGAGACGGCTACGGCCAGGGCGGCCCCGCGGCCCAGGCCGCCTCAGCCGAGTTCAAGTCCTCGCCCGACGGCCGATGGGAGGCGGGCTTGCGCAATTACAACGTCTTCGTTCGCTCCAAGGAGAAAGACAAGAAAGAAGAGTTCTTCCTCAGCACGGACGGAAATGAGGGCAGCTATTATGTATATGAGAGCATCGTCTGGTCACCCGATTCGAAGAAGATCGCCGCGTGCCGCCTCAAGCCGGGCTTCCATCGCTTCGTCCATTACACGGAATCCTCGCCCATCGATCAGGTTCAGCCGAAATACTCGACGGCCGAATACGCCAAGCCAGGGGACGTTCTTGACATAGACTTTCCCGTGCTCTTGGCTCTCGAAGGCCGCAAGCAAATCAATATCGAAAACGCCCTTTTCCCGAACCCCTACGACCAGACGCCGCCCGTTTGGCGCAAGGACAGCCGGGCTTTTACCTTCGAATACAACCAGCGCGGCCACCAGGTCTATCGGATCATCGAAGTCGACGGGACGACAGGCCGGGCCCGGGCCATCGTCAGCGAGGAGCCCAAGACGTTCTTTTGCTACAGCAGCAAGAAATACCGCTTCGATCTGGCCGACGGGAAAGAGCTTGTCTGGATGTCCGAGCGCGACGGCTGGAACCATCTCTATTTGATCGACGGCGCCACCGGCGCGGTCAAGAATCAGATCACCAAGGGCGAGTGGGTCGTTCGCGGCGTCGATAAAGTGGACGAAGCGGCGCACACGATCTATTTCCAGGCCGGCGGCATGAACGCCGGGCAGGACCCTTATTTTGTCCACGCCTATCGCGTTAATTTCGACGGCTCCGGGCTGACGCCTATGGCCGAGGGCGACGCTTCGCATGCCGTCGTCTATTCCAGCGACATGGCCTATTACGCGGACCTCTACTCGCGCGTCGATCTCCCGCCGGCCNNGGCCAAGGGCCGCGACGGGAAGACCGACATCTGGGGCCTCATCTTCCGCCCGGCGAACTTCAATCCCAAAAAGAAATATCCGGTCATCGAGAACATCTACGCCGGCCCGCATGGGTCCTTTGTGCCGAAAACGTTCAGCGCGTACAATTCCATGCAGTCCCTGGCCGAGCTGGGATTCATCGTCGTCCAGGTGGATGGCATGGGGACCAACAACCGTTCCAAGGCCTTCCAGGACGTCTGCTGGAAGAACCTGGGCGACGCCGGTTTCCCGGACCGTATCCTCTGGCACAAGGCCGTCGCCGCCAGGTATCCTTTTTATGATATCAGCCGCGTCGGCATCTACGGAACATCCGCGGGCGGCCAGAGCGCCCTGGGGGCCTTGCTCTTCCACCCCGAGTTCTACAAGGCCGGTTATTCCGCCTGCGGCTGCCACGACAACCGCATGGACAAGATCTGGTGGAA
>PMCY01000232.1 GCA_003154255.1 Candidatus Aminicenantota bacterium
GTCTGGAGGGTCTGTACGACGTCCAGCTTGTCCGGGGCGGTGTATTTGGCGATGGTGACGAAGCCCTCGCCGGCCGAAGCCATGGCCAGGCCCGGGCCGGGGTCATAGACGCAGGCGTCCGTGCCGTCGCCCGTGGGCACGGTCGTGACGACCTTGCCCGTGGCGTTGTCCATGACGATCATGAGCTTGTTGCCGGCGACGATGAACAGCCGGTGGCTCTTGAGGTCGATGGCCATGCCGGAGGCCTCTTCGCCGGGGGCCAGGGGCCATGTGTCGGCCACGGCATGGGTCTTGGCGTCGATGGCCACGACCGTGTTTTTGTCCTCGATGTTGTTGTAGACCCGGTCCGTGGCCGGATCGTACACGGCGAACTCGGGCTTGCCGCCGAGCGGGATGGTGGCGATGAGCTTGCCTGTCTTGGCCTCCAGCACCGAAGCGTCCTTGCTCCGGCCGTTGAATGTATAGACTTCCTGGTGGCCCGGGACGTAGAGAACGCAGTCCGGGTTTGTGCCGGTATCGGCCTTGGAAAGCGTCTGGAGCGTCTTCAGGTCGACGATGCTGATCTTGTTCTCCCGGCCGTTGCTGGCGAAGCCGAGGCCGAGCTCGGGGGCTATGGCAAAACCATGGACGCCGGGGGTGTCGGGGATCTCGCCGACGACTTCGTCCTTGTCCATGTCGATGACCACGACCTTCGCGGCATGCGAAACGTAGAGGCGGCGGGCGTTGACGTCCACGGACAGGTAGTCCCAGCCTCCCTCCGCTCCGACCGTGATGGTTTTGAGCAGTTTGTAGGGCGGGGTCGCGGCGAACGCCGCCGCGCCCAGGATCAGCAGAAACAATCCGACCCAAGCGGTCTTTCTCATTCGAGTCTCCTTTTTATTCCCGGCCCGGGATTCGACCCGGTGCCTTCTCGCGGGATCTCTGAAACAGGTAATACACGGTCGGCGTCGCCACCAGCGACAGCAGGACCGAAATGCACAGCGCGCCGATGACGGCGACGGCCAGCGGCTTGAGCATGTCGGCGCCCGAACCGATGCCGTAGGCCAGCGGCAGCATGCCCAGGGCGGCGGCCAGGGAGGTCATGAGCACGGGCCGCAGCCGGCGCCGGCCCGAGCGGACGAGCGCTTCGGCCAGCTCGATGCCCTCGGCCCGCAGATGCTTAACGAAATCGAGCATGAGGATGCCGTTNNACGATGCCGATGCCGATGATGGCGCCCAGCAGGGAAACGACGTTGAGCGAGGTCCCGGTGAGCCACAAGGCCAGGATCGTTCCGAACATGGCCAGGACGGCGCCGAAGACGATGGCCAGCGGCTCGGTGAACGAGCCGAACTCGAGGAGCAGGACGGTGAAGACGAGAAAGATGGCCATGAGCAGGACCATGACCAGGTTTTTGAAAGATTGCTGCTGCTGCTCATAGAGCCCGCCATATTCGATCGATCCGGGCGGAAGGGACGTATCCTTGTCCAGCGTTTCCCGGATTTCCTTCATGGCGCTGCCCATGTCCCGGCCTTCGAGGCGGGCGGTGACGGCGACGTCCTGGCGCGAGTCTTCGCGCCGCAATTCGAGCTGGCCGGGCTCTTCGACGACGTCCACGACCTGGGCCAGCTTGATCAGGCCGCCGCCCGGAGTCCGGAGCGGGAGGTCCCGCAATCCGGCCACCCGGTCGATGCGCTTGGGATCGACTTTGANNAAACGGACGCGGAGGCCGATGGTCGGCCCGGTATAAACCAGGCCGTTGAACGTGTCCACCACGCCCGGGATTTTTTGGATCTTCTCCTCGACCGCCGGCGCCGTCTTTTTGAGCCAGGCGGCATCGGTCGAGTAAAGCTTGATTTCGATCGGCTGGGGCGCCCACATCAAATCGCCGATGAGATCGCCCAGGATACCGGGGAATTCCCAGTTGATTCCGGGGAGCTCCGTGTTGAACTTTTTGCGCAGCTCGGAGATGACGTCTTCCGTTTTCCGCCGCCGGTCGCGTTTGAGCTTGACCAGGAAATCGCCCGTGTTCGGTTCGGCGATGGCCAGGGCCAGCCGGGCGCCGGTGCGGCGCGAGTAGCTCTCCAGCTCCGGCACCGTGCGCAGGATCGCTTCCGCCTGGAGCAGCTGGCGGTGGGTCTCGGCCAGGCTGGTGCCCGGCGGGGTGAAGTAATCAATGACGAATCCGCCCTCGTCCATGGGCGGGAGGAATTCGCTGTCCAGCTTGGTGTAGAGAAANNGCGCGAGCGGATGAGCCAGCCGGCCAGCGACGGCGTCAAGGTCAAGGCCAGGACCAGGGACATCAGCAGGGAGACGACCATGGTCAAGGCCAGAGCCCGGAAAAAGACCCCCGTGATTCCGTCGAGGAAAGCCAGGGGGATGAAGACGACGACCGGCGTCAGCGTCGAGCCTATCAGCGGCCGGACGATTTCGCGGATCGCTTCCCGGATGGCCTCCAGCCTGGCCAAACCGGTCATCCGCTTGGTGTGGATGGCTTCGACGACGACGATGGCGTCGTCGATAACCAGGCCGATGGCCGCGGCGATGCCGCCCAAGGTCATCAGGTTGAAGCTCATCCCGGTCATCTTCATGGCCAGGAGGGTGATGAGGACGGTGACGGGGATGACCAACGTCGCCACCAAAGTCGTGCCCCAGTTCTTGAGGAAAGAATAGAGGATCAGCACGGATAGAAGGAGTCCGAAGAGGATGGCCTCCCAGACGCTGGCGACCGAAGAACGCACGATCTCGGACTGGTCGTAAAAAAAGGCCAGCTTCATATCGGGCGGCAATTCCCTTTTCAATTCGCGCAATTGGGCTTTGAGGGCCTCGGCGATGTCCAGCGTGCTGCCGTCGGGCTGGCTGCGGACGTTGAGCAGGACCGCGTTCTCCCCGTCGGCGGTGACGACGTTGAAGACGGGCTCGGGACCCCGGACGACCGTGGCGATGTCCCGGACCCGGACGGGATGTCCATCGGAGGCCCGGACGATGAAATCCTCGATGTCCCGGATCGTCCGCAGGCGTCCATCCACGACGGTCAGATAGAGGGTGTGATTCTCTTCGTGCATTCCGGCCGAAGCGACGAAGTTGTTTTTGGTCAGCGACTCCGTGATCTCGGCCAGCGTGAGGCGGGCGGCGTTCAGCCGGAGGGGATCGATGACGATCTGGTATTCCGGCGTGCGGCCGCCGACAAGATCGACGCGGGCGACGCCGGGAATGCGAAGAAAGCGCAGCTTGAGATTGTAGCGGGCCGTCTCCCACAGCTCGGTGATGCCGCGGACCGGGCTGGTCAGGCTGACCCCGAGGATGGGGAAGGCCGAGAAGGTCAGCCGGAAGACTTCGGTCTCGGCCGTGGCCGGCAGGGCCGCGCGGATCTGGGACAAACGGCTGAGCACGTAGAGCTCCGACTCGATCATCGGGACTTTCCAGGTGAAAAAAACGCTGATCTCGGCCGAGCCCCGGCCGGTGGCCGAGCGGACCGTCGTCACGCCCCGGATATCCTTCATCGCTTCTTCGATCGGCCGGGTGATCGTGGCCATCATCTCGTCGGCGGGCATGACCCCGTTGTCGACGAGAATGACGACGCGCGGGAAATTCGTTTGGGGAAAGACCGAGGAGGAGATATTGAAGGCCGAGTAGGCGCCGGCCAGACAAAAGGCCAGGGCGATGAAAGAGATGGACAAGGAATGGTGGGTGGCGAATTGGCCGAGGGCCGACTTCGTGTTCATGCGCGCCTATTTCCCGGCCTTGGGGATTGCGTCATAGGGGTGGATTTTGACGCCGTCGGGCACGGCATAGGCGTCCTCGGTGACGATGGCCAATCCCTCCTTCAGGCCTTCGCCTTCGACCTGGACGAGGCCGGCTTCGCGCAGCCCCAGCTTGACCGCTTTGCGGACGGCTTTGTCGCCCTGGACCAGGACGATGGTCCCCGTTTCGCTGCCCACGGCGTCGGCGATCACGGCGGCTTCGGGCACGGCCAGACATCCGGCCCGCTCTTCGGAAACGATGCGGACGCTCAGAAACTGACCTGGGTGGAACCCGCCCCCGGCGGGGATGGAGATCCGCACGGGCAGGGTGTCGGTCTTTTCGTCGACCTGGGCGCCGACGTAGAGGACCGCGCCGGCGGCTTCATTCTTTTCGAAGCGGACGGGCTGTCCGACCTTGAGGCCGGCCGCTTCGGCGCTGGGGACGCTGACCGCGGCCACGAGGCGATTGAGATCGACGATGACGGCCAGGACGGTGTTCAGCTCGACTGCCTCGCCCGGCTCAGAATTGATTTTGACGACGGTGCCGTCGAGGGGCGCCGTGACGGTGGTTAAGGCCAAGTCGGTCTCGGCGGCGCGCAGCTCGGCCCGCGCGGCGTTGAGCTGCTGTTCGGCCTCCAGGTAGGCTTTTTTGGACGTGCCCTCGACGGATAAAAGTGTTTTCTGCCGCTCGAAATTGTTTTCGGCGAAAGCCAGCGCCTTTTTGGTTTTCTCCAGGGCCACTTCGGTCACCCGGCTGTCCAGGCGGAAGAGGACGGTGCCCTTGCTCACCCGCTGGCCTTCGACGCAATCGATATGAGCGACGATCCCCGCCACGGGCGAAGCGACTTCGGCATTGGCCGGGACGCGGCCGGGTGCGGCCGGCTCGGGTTCCACCTTGCCATAAGCGGTGACGAAGCGGTGGAGGGACGCCTTCTGAATCATCCCGGTATGGACGGACATGTCGGCGGTGATCGGCTCGCTCTCCGAGGCACCCGAAGATTTCAGTTTCGAAATCAGGACGACGGCGACCAGGCCGGCCGCGATCAGGATGATGAGTACCGTCAGAGTCCGCCGCTTAGTCATGTTTGAGCTCCTTGGCCGGTTCGGCCGACCGCCCGGTCGTCCGCAAAGTCCCTTCGATCTGATCGAGGGGACTCTGGAGGGCATCCTCCAGCTCCCCGGCCGCTTGCTGGGCCTTGACCAGGGCGTCCAAACGGGCCAGCTCACTGGCCGCCAGCTCGATTCTTAGGCTCAGCCACTCGAGCTTGGAAATGTCGCCCAGCTCATAGCGGGCCTTGGCCGCCGCTTCCTGTTTGAGCAGCCCCTGGCGCAGGTCCTCGGCGGTCCTGATCTTCCCTAAAGCCGCCCGGCAGGACGCGGCCGCGTTTTCGATGGCTTCGATCGTTTTGGCCTGCAGGGCCAGGAAGCGGGCCGCTGTTTCGGTCCGCCGGGCCTCGGCCTCGGCAATGGGCCCTTTATTCCGGTTGAGCAGGGGTAGGATGAATGACAAGCCCAGGGTCCACTTGGCGTCGGTCTGGTCCAATTGGAAGCCGGGGCCGAGGTTCAAGTCGGGGTATTGTTTGGCGATTTCCAGCCGCAGGGCGGAATCGGCGCCGGCGTATTCGGAGAGCGCGGCCAGGATATCGGCCCGGCCGAGCAGGGCTTTGCGGCGCATCTCGATCGTCGGCAGGTCCAGCCGCGGCTGGAGCAGCCCCTCGAAAGACAGGCCGGCCCCTTCAAGCGCCCGGATCGGAAGGCCCAAGGCGCCGGCCAGCCGGATGCGGGATTGGGCTTTCTGTTTGGACGCATCATTGGCCGTCAGCTTGCTCCCGGCCAGGGCCAGGCGGGCCTGGGTCACGTCGGAGGGAGAGGCCTCACCGACGGCCAGTTGGGCTTCTAGGATGCGGACATTCTCCGTCTGGATCTCCTGTTGCGCGGCTAGGAGAGTTTCGGTTTCCTGCGCCCCATAGAGATCAAGGAAAGCCTGGCGCAGGCGGCTGCGCACGTCCCAGGCCGTCGAAAGGATGTTCAGGCGGGCCGCTTCGGAAAGATGTTGGGCCTGGGCGATCCGGTAGCCGCGCTTGCCGGCGGTTTCGATGGGGATCTCCAGGGAGGTTTCGGGGATCCAGGGCGTCACCTCCGAAACCGGGCTCGTGCTGTTGTAACCCGTCAGCAGGCTCAATGTCGGGTTGGGCCGCTCACCGGCGGTGATACGCCCGGCCTGGGCGGCCGCCCATTGGGCCCGGGCCACATCCAGATCGGGATGATAATAGAGGGCGATCAGAGTCAGCGTCTTGAGATCCCAAGCCGCCGCAGGCTGGGCCGGGCCCCCGTTCTTCTCCAGGAATTGGAGAAGGTCGGGCGAATCCAGGCGCCGGGCTTCGAAATCATCCAGCGTCTTGGCCGCCGTCACGGGCTTGGGGGTATAACGGACGCAGGCCGCGGCACCGCCCAGCATCATGACCATGAGGATGATCGGAAAAGGACGGAGTTTTAGCACGAAATCACCTTTGGCGATTCTAGGAACATCCGGATGAACGGAGAGTGAATTCCGGCGTTCCACGTTACTAGTCGAGGCATACCGATTCCTTCGCCTATTAGACTCCAAAAGGCGCCGGTTCTTCCATAAATATCGTCTCGACGGACGCTGAGGGGGGTCATCTTCTTAATTCGCGGGCGGGTCCTCGGTAGGCCGTACGGTTTTAGTCGGGATTAATTATTAAAATCTTGGCGGGTAATAGGAAGCTTGCGCTTCCCCTCGCCGCGAATCCGGACTATCATCGTAAATAAAGCAAAACAGTGAATACCGAAAAAGCCGGGCTATACGTCCATTTCCCGTTTTGCCGCCGGAAATGCCCGTATTGCCATTTCGCCAGCGCGCCGATGCGGCCCGGCGATTTGGACATTTGGCGCCGGGGGCTGATTAGAGAGTCGGACCGATACGCCGGAACAGGCCTGGAGTTCGATACCTTGTACCTCGGAGGCGGGACGCCCTCCCTTCTCGGCCCGCAGGACGTGCGGGCTCTGCTCGATTTGTTGAAGGACCGCTTTTCGATGCGGCTCGCGGAATTCACCCTCGAGGCCAACCCTTCATCCTTTAATAATGTTGAAGCCGGCAATTTACGGACGAAGGACGAGCCAAGGGCTTGCCCCTCGCCTCAAGACACAAAGGCTCATCCAACTACTTCCGATGATGAACAAAGGCTGGCCGGGTGGGTCGAGGCCGGGGTGACGCGCCTGAGCGTCGGGGTCCAATCCTTCGACGACGACGTCCTGGACATCCTGGGCCGGGAATCCTCGGAAGCCCAAGCCGCCGAATTCGTCCGCCTCGCCCGCCGGGCCGGATTCGCCTCGGTCGGGTTGGACTTGCTGGTCGGCGTCCCCGGCGAGACGCGTTGCGGCCTGGTCAAAACGCTTGCCGGAGTCCGCCGGTCGGCGCCCGATCATGTCTCGCTCTATATCCTGGAAAACGTCGAGGGCCTTCCGTTCGAGACCGTTCTGCGCGGAAATCCGGTCGAGGACGACACCGCAGCCGACGCTTTCGAGTTCATGGCCGCCGGGCTGGAGGCGGAAGGCCTGCGCCGCTACGAAATCTCCAACTTTGCCAGGCCGGGCCGCGAAAGCCTTCATAATCTCAAATATTGGCGCTATCAACCGTTTCTGGGATTGGGGCCGTCGGCCGGCTCGCATATCGGAAACGAGCGCTGGATGAACGCGCCGCGGCTTGACGATTGGGCCTCGGCGTTGGAAGAAGGCCGCGATCCGCGGGCCGAGATCGTCTCTCTGGAGCCGGCGGTTGCGGCCAAGGAGGCCCTGATCTCCGGACTTCGCCTGGTCAAGGGCGTGGATCTGCGCCGGTTGGGGGACCGTTTTGGAATCGATCTCCTGGCGCGCTATGAAAAGGAAATCAACGGCCTGGCCGGCGACGGATTGCTGCTCCGCGAGAAGGACAGGCTCCGGATCCCTGAAGAACGCCTGCTCGTTTCAAATGCCGTCCTGTCGCGGTTCGTCTAGACGACGATCTTCTTGATGAGCGGGTTGATCCGGGTCAGGACCTCGTAGGCGGTCGTATCGATGCGGGCGGCCAGCTCACCGGCCTTGATTTCCTCGCCGCCGTCCCGGCCGATCAGGGTGACCGTGTCGCCGACGCGGCAGGGGATGCCGGTGACATCGATGATGATCATGTCCATCGAGACCCGGCCCCGGACCCGGGCCCGCCGTCCGTTGACGAGGACGTCGCCCTTGCCGGACAGGCCGCGGTCGTAGCCGTGCCAGTAGCCGATGGGCAC
>PMCY01000316.1:0-1395 GCA_003154255.1 Candidatus Aminicenantota bacterium
ACCATCCGCTCTTCTCGCGGATGAAGAACTTCTACATCTCCGAATGCCGATCGGCTTTCGACGCCGTGGAGTTCTATATCAAGGACGCCGATACCAAGACGATCGAAGGCCAGATGACCCGCATCGAGTATTACCTCAAAGACAACGCTCCGCGGCCGAGCCAGCTCCAGGTCCGCCGCAATTACGGCAACGCGGGCAAGGCCATCGGGGCGGCGATCTTATATGACGAGGACAACTACCTGACCGGCCGGCTGACCAAGAACGGCAAGGAGACCTGGTTCAAGCTGGAAGTGTACAACGACGGCAACAACTTCGCCCTGACCGTCCTGGAAGTCGGCGACATGGTCCAGGAAGTGGCGGCCGACGCCATGTACGAGGCCTTGAGCAAGGACGGCTTCATGGCCCTCTATATCAATTTCGACACCGGCAAGGCCGAGATCAAGCCCGAATCGCAGGGTACGGTGGCCCAGATCGCGGCCCTTCTGAACGGGCACGCGGATCTGAAGCTGAGCATCGAGGGCCACACCGACAACGTCGGGACTCCCGCGGCCAACAAGACGCTGTCCGAGCAGCGGGCCAAGGCGGTCATGGCCGCCGTGCTCAAGGGCGGTGTCGCCGCATCGCGCGTGTCCGCCGTCGGTTGGGGCCAGGAGAAGCCGATCGCCGACAACCGCGGCGAAGAGGGCCGGGCCAAGAACCGCCGGGTTGAAATCGTTAAAAAGTAACGGTCCGGCTTATTTCGCCGGACCCAGGGGCCTCAGCCGAAGCGTATAGCTGTATGCGTCCGTCCCGAGCTTGTATTGAGGGTGCACCGGTGCGCCCCAGGAATCGTCCCCGCCGACGCCCATCTGGCCGTAATCCAGATTGAGGGTCACAAAATCCCGGCGGGCGATGTCCGCCGGATGCTTGTCGCCGCGCTTGTCCTGGGTCAAATCCTCGGATGTGTAGGGCAGGGCGCTGAAATCGAATTGGGGCATCCCGATCGCTTTGAGGCCCCACCCCTTGTCGTCGGTCAGCGAGGCCCAGCGGCAATCCGTGCGGTTGCCGTATTCNNGGGCCGCGCCCGTACCAACGGAGCTCCTTGAATTCGCCGGGGAGCGAGAGAGTCAGTCCGATTCTGGGGATCTCGGGCAGGTTCCGTCGGGTCGGGGCGAAATCGTATCGAACGACCAAGTCTCCGTCGCCCTGGATGGTGTAGTTGAGCGTGAGCAGGGCGTCGACGTCTTTCAACCGATAAGCGGCCGTCGCCTGCACGATCCCCGGTTTGACCGCTTTGGTCTCGAAGCGCTCGAGTTTTCGGTTCTGACCCGCCTTCCGCCAGACGGCCAGGCGGTTGGGCATTTGGTTGCCGAAGTCATTGTCCGTGGGCGCCCGCCAGAAATTCGGCTCCAGTCC
>PMCY01000316.1:1405-2720 GCA_003154255.1 Candidatus Aminicenantota bacterium
AACTGCTCGCGGGCGATTTCCCAGCCTTTGGGAACAAGGGGAATCGTCTTGTCGTCCGGCGTCCGAACGGCGGCGTTCAGGAAAAATTCCTCCCCGGACCGGGCCGTGAGCGCCGGGGTTTTGAGATCGAAAACCTTGGTCCGGCCCGGCGCCACGTCGGGGTTCTTGATGACGCCTTCGGCCAGGACCGTTTTCCCGTCCTTGACGAGCGTCCAGGCGATCTCGAAGCGGTCCAGGTTGATGAAGGCGTATTGGTTGGTGACCACAAGCTGGCGTTTGCCGCCCGCGGCGGAGCCGTCCCGGATCTTGACGTATTGATAGACCTTTTTGACCTCAAAGAGGCCGGGATGGGGCGCGCGATCCGGCCCGACCAGCCCGTTGCAGCAGAAATTCCGGTCGGACGGCGTGCCGGGAGGCCCCCAATCGCCGCCGTAGCCCCAGTAGGGCTCACCCTTGGCCGTTTTCATGGAGAAGCCCTGGTCGACCCAGTCCCAGATGAAGCCGCCTTGCAGGTTGGGGAATTTCTCGAACACGTCCCAATAGTCCTGCAGGTTGCCGGTGGAGTTGCCCATGGCGTGGGCGTATTCGCAAATAATGAACGGGCGGTCCCTCTTTTTCAGGCCGTAGGCCTCGAACTCCTCCACCCCGGAATACATGGCGCTGTAAATGTCCACGTAAGAACGGTGCTCGGCGCGTTCGTAATGCACGGGCCGGGTTTTGTCGCGGCCGTGAATCCAGGCCGCGGTGGCCTCGAAGTTGATGCCGTCGCCGGCCTCGTTGCCCAGCGACCAGATGATGACCGAAGGATGGTTCTTATCCCGCTCGACCATGCGCACGGTGCGGTCCATGTGGGCCGGGCCCCAGGCGGGGTTCTTGGCCAGGCTTTTGTCGCCGTAGCCCATGCCGTGCGATTCGATGTTGGCCTCGTCGATGAGGTAGATGCCGTATTCGTCGCAGAGTTCGTACCAGCGCGGATCGTTGGGGTAATGGCAGGTCCGCACCGCGTTGATGTTGAACTGCTTCATCAGGGCCAGGTCCTTCCGCATCGATTCTTCGGGAATGACGTGGGCGGTGAGCGGGTCGTGCTCGTGGCGGTTGACGCCCTTCAGGGTGATCGGCACTCCATTGACGAGCAGGCGGCCGTCTTTGATCTCGATCTTGCGGAAGCCGACCTTGCAGCCGGCCGTCTCGAGGACCTTGCCTGTGCCGTCTTTGAGAGTCAGGACGAGAGTATAGAGATCGGGCGTCTCGGCCGTCCATTTTTTCGGGGCCGATAGGACGGTGTCGAGAATTGCGGCGCCGCCGTCCTTCCCAT
>PMCY01000203.1 GCA_003154255.1 Candidatus Aminicenantota bacterium
AGGAGACCGCCATGAAGGAAAAAATCAAGGCCGGCATCATGGATGCGCCGAAGATCCGGCGGGTCCTATACCGCATGGCCACCGAAATCCTCGAACGCAACCGGAACATCAAGAACCTCGTCATCGTCGGCATCCGCACCCGGGGCGTCTATCTGGCCCGCCGCATCGCCAAGCTCATCCGGGAGATGGAGGGGGTCGACATCCCGGTCGGAATCATGGACATCACCCAGTACCGCGACGATGTTTCCGGGATCGACGGCGAAGGCAAGTCCCTGAAAAAGATGAGCGAGATCCCTTTCGCCGTGGCCAAGAAGGACGTCCTGCTCGTCGATGACGTGCTGTTCACCGGCCGGACCATCCGGGCGGCCATGGACTCGCTCTTTGATATCGGCCGGCCGCGGACCATCCAGCTCCTGGTCTTTGTCGACCGCGGCCACCGGGAACTGCCCATCCGGGCCGATTATGTGGGAAAATCCCTGCCCACGTCTCGACGGGAGCGGGTCCAGGTCCACCTTTCCGAAATCGACAAGATCGACGATGTCCTCATCACCGAGCCCGTCGAGCTGCGGGTCCGGCCCAAGGCGAAATAGGCGGTCCGGCGTGAGGCTGATCATCCGCAACGGGCGCGTCCTCGACCCCTTCACGGGAGCGGACGGGACGGCCGACGTGCTCATCGAAGACGGCCGCATCCGCGCGATCGGGCCCCGGCTCGAGGCCGGCGGCGCCCGATCTTTCGACGCGACCGGACTGGTCGTCACGCCCGGCTTCATCGACATGCACGTCCATCTCCGCGAACCGGGTCAGGAACACAAAGAGACGATCGAGAGCGGCACGCGGGCGGCCGCCCATGGCGGGTTCACCACCGTGTGCTCCATGCCCAACACATCGCCGGCCAACGACCGGCCGGAAATCACCGCACTCATCCGGGAGCGGGCCGACCGCGCCGGCTGGGCCCGGGTCCGGCCCATCGCCGCGGTCACCGTCGGGCTGGCCGGGACGGAATTGACCGACCTGGCGGCCCTGGCCGCTGCCGGGGCCGTGGCGTTCTCCGACGACGGCCGCTGCGTCCGGAACAGCCTGGTGATGCGCCGAGCGCTGGAGACCGCCCGCGAGTTAGGGCGGCCGGTCATCGACCATTGCGAGGATCACAACCTGACCGCGGGGGCGGTGATGAACGAAGGACCGGTATCCCGGCGGCTCGGCCTTCCCGGCTGGCCGGCCGCGGCCGAGGACATCATGATCGCTCGCGACATCATCCTGGCCGAAGCTCTTGACGCCCCCGTCCATATCGCCCACCTCAGCACGGCCGGCGGGCTCCGTCTCGTCCGGGAGGCCAAGGCCCGCGGCGTCCGGGTTTCGGCCGAGGCGACGCCCCATCATCTCCTTCTGACCGATGAGGCCATGGCCGGGCGGGACACCCGGTTCAAGATGAATCCTCCCCTGCGCTCAGCCGCGGATGTCGAGGCTCTCATCGCCGGTGTGGCCGATGGGACGGTGGATGCCTTGGCCACGGACCACGCCCCCCATACCCAGGAGGAAAAAGCGGTCGGACTGGCCGAAGCTCCATTTGGCGTCGTCGGCCTGGAAACCGCCGTGTCCCTCCTTCTCGACCGGCTTGTCCGGCCGGGACTCCTTCCGCTGGCCCGTTTCATCGCCTTGTGGACGGTGGAACCGGCCCGGATTCTCGGCCTGACGGACCTGGGTCGTCTCATCCCCGGCGCACCGGCCGATCTGACACTACTTGATCTCGACAAGGAACTCGTCGTCGATTCCGAGGCGTTCCTCTCCAAGGGGAGGAACACCCCGTTCGACGGCTGGACCCTGCGCGGCGCCGCCGTTCGGACCATCGTCGGCGGGCGCCTCATCTCGACAGAGGTACAACCATGAGAATGTTTCACAAGCCCAGACGGAAACGACAGTCACAGGCGGACCCCCAGGCCCTGCTTGAAGCCACTCCGCCGACCGACCCCCAGCCCAAGGCGGCCGATCATCCGCCGCAGCAGCCTCCCGCCCCGCCGCATCCCCAGCTCCGCCCCAATCCGTCCCAGCAACGCGCGCGGCAGAGGCCGGCGGCCAAGCAGAGCGGTTCTCCCAAGTTCACGGACTTCGAGCGGGAGATCCGCTATTTCTTCCGCCGCAAAGAGCTCCTGGAAGAGGCCCTGACCCACAGTTCCTTCGCTTATGAGAAGCGGGCTTCCACCCGGGACAATGAGCTCCTCGAGTTCCTGGGTGATTCGGTCATCGGCCTGATTACGGCTGATTTCTTTTACTCGTCCTACCAGGACATGACCGAGGGCGATCTGTCCAAATTGAAATCCTCGGCCGCCTCGACCGTGGCCCTGGCCGAGTTCGCCAAGCAGATCAAGCTGGACAAACACATCCATCTCGGACACGGCGAAGAGCGCAGCGGAGGCCGCAAGAAATCGACCATTCTGGCNNGTCGACAACTACAAGTCCGCCCTGCAGGAATATCTCCAGAAAGAGGATCTCCCCTCGCCCCAGTACAAATTGCAGAGCGTCTCCGGACCGGACCACGACAAGATCTTCATCGTCGAGGTCTTCTCCAGCCGCACTCCCCTGGCCAGGGCCAAGGGGGCCTCGCGCAAGGCGGCCGAACAAAAGGCCGCCGAGATGGCCCTCAAGAGTTTCATGGGCAAAAAGATCAAATCGTTCACCGCGGAGACCTTCATCGTCGAAAAGTGACAGG
>PMCY01000328.1 GCA_003154255.1 Candidatus Aminicenantota bacterium
TCGCGCCCGATCATGTCCTCGAGGCGGACGCGCAGGGCGGTCTTGGTCCGGGCGCCGCGGGCCGCCTGGCAGGCGTGCACAACATCGATCCAGACGGCGGCGTTCCGCTGGGTCTCGAAAACGCACTTCAGGGCCGCGGCCCGGAAGAACTGATCCTCGAAGACGCGGAAGGCTCGTTCGTCATGAGCGACCCGGGCCGCCTCGCGGGCCTGGGACAGCAGGGCCAGTGCCCGGGCCATTGGTTTCCAGACGCTCCGATCGATCCGCCGGTGGGCTTTCCGGGCATAGGCCGGCGGAACAAGCTCGAACAGGACGTCTCTGGAGAGATCGACCTTGTTGGGATTATGGGGCGGGCTGACCATCACCTGTTCATAATAAGCGCGATCCGCTTCGGGGATAGCTTCGATATCGGGCACCAGGGGGCGCACTAGGAGGCGGTTCCAGACCATGCCATAGCCGGAATAAAGAGGCAGAGGCATGAACCGGCGGTAGGCGTTCTCCATGAGCCGCCAAGCCCGCACCAGCCGGCCGGCCCAACGCGGCCCGGCGTAGCGGATAGCGATTTCCCTGACGGCTTCATCAATGTCCAGACCCGCATCGAGTTGGAAGGCTCGGAAGACATCCTGATTGACGGCATAAGGGACTTTGTCGGGGGGATGGATGCCGCCCATCCAAGCCAGCCCTGCCGCTCCCAGGGCGGCCGCAGCCCGCAGCTTGTCATGCACCAGCCAGGGGAAGGGCAGGCCGAGGAGAGGTTCGAAATTGCCGAAAGCCGAGAAATAATGGTAAAAGAGCGCCCGGCTTCCCCGGGCCTCAAGCTCTCGGGCCGGACCCCGTTCTTTTTCCGATAGCGTGTGGTGGTAGGCCGCGCCCAGGACCTGGACATCCTTATAGGAGGGATGGGGATAATTGTTCTCCCAGCCCGCGGTCAGGAGCGAGTTCGCTTCGACGTCCAGGCGGTCCCGCAGGAGCGGCCAGAGGTGCTTGCGCTCTCCGTAAAATGACTCCAGGCGGGTGATGACCCGGAAAGCCGGGTTGACCGCCGAGGCGGCGTCACGGAGGGTCTCGTAGAAACGGGCCACGTTGGCCGCGGCCGAGCGGGCGATCTCCTCGTCATCCTTCCACTCGCGGACGAGGAAGGGCCCGCCGTTGCGGCCGACATAGAGGGATTTCGTGTGCTCGAAGCCCGAGCCGCTGTCGTTCGACCAAATGGACATGAATTCCAGCTCAGGGACCTCCCTCAACAGGTTTCCGATGAGTTCGGCGTAATGGGCCCGGGCGGCCGGATGGACCAGGGTCATAGCGTAGCGCGGCTGGAAGCTGCGGAAAGGATGGTCGACGCGCGGGCCGCGCAGGGTCGGGTACTTGCGGAAGAAACCCTCGGGCATGGAGCGCGGTTCGAACGAGAGAAGTCCGGGGGTCAAGCCATACTTGATGGCCAGGCGGGCGTTGTCCTTCAACCGGCGGAGATTGGCATCCAGATATTCTTTAGGATAAAAGCCCTTGTTGAGAGCGCTGGAAGTGAATTGGTCGAGGGCCGGAGCGTAGGTGTAGAAATCGGCATAGAATTCGTCCGGGACGCCCGGTTCGATGGGAAAAGGCACGGCCAGGCCGTTGACTTCGACGTGGCTGAAGCCGAGGCGGGCGTACTCGCGGATATGCCTCTCGCGGTCGAAGGGGCGGATGATCCGGGCATACTGGTTGAGGACAAGATCGAACGTCGATTTTTCCACGGCGAAGGTCAAGCGGACGAGGCGGAGCTTCAGACGGGACGTTTCCTCATCGGCCAGGTCCTCGAGGAGATGACGCGCCCCGGTGAAGAGGAACTGCGGCGACGAAGCCAATAGGAATCCGGCCCCGTCGGTCTCGACCCGCACGGCGATCCATTCCCGCCCAGCCGGCAGGCGGGCGCCCAAAGCGCGAAGCTTGCGGATCCACGCCGGAGAGGCGACGCCCACGGCGAAGACACCCGCGGCGGGACGGCCGCGAAATGGCCCGCCGCGGCGGAGCGGAGCGCCGTCAGTCGAGGACTGGATCTCCCTCCCGGCGGTCTCCTCGACGGGAAATCCCCTTCCCGGAATGGACACCAACCGGGTGCGGCGCAAGGCTTCGCGGACATTCATGGAAACCTCCGGGCAGCTCAGGATTTCTTTCCACTGGGCCGGGCGGGGGACGCAGGCCGGCGGACGAACGATTTCAGCGACTCGTGGGTGCCCTTGTCGTAAATAAACGGCTTGGCGATCTCGTAGTCGATCTGGCCTTCGCGACAGAGCCGGGTCAGGGACTGGTCCATTGTCTGCATGCCCTCGGCGGCGCTGGTCTGCAGGATTTGGAACATGGATTCGGTTTTTCCCATGCGGATGTTGTTGCGGATGGGAAAGTTGCACATCATGACCTCGCTGGCCAAGGCCCGGCCGGGCTGGTCGATCCGGGGCAGGAGGACCTGGGACACGACGCCCAGCAGGTTGGAGGCCAGCTGGACACGGATCTGGGGCTGCTGTTCGGGAGGAAAGACATCGACGATGCGGTCGATCGTCTGGGCGGCGCTCGAGGTGTGGAGCGTGCCGAAGACGAGGTGGCCGGTTTCGGCCGAGGTCATGGCGATCCCGATCGTCTCGAAATCGCGCAGTTCGCCCACCAGGATGACGTCGGGGTCCTGTCGGAGGGCGTATTTCAGGGCGTTCCTGTACGACAACGTATCGCCCGCCGGCCCGACCTCGCGCTGGGTGACGTAGGACTTCTTGGATTTATGGAGGTACTCGACGGGATCTTCGATNNCCGGTCGGTCCGGTGACCAGGACAAGGCCTCGTTTGGCCGTGATGAAGGACCGGACCGAAGCCGGAAGGCCGAGGTCGTCCAGGTTGGGGATCTGGGCGGACAGGGCCCGGATGGTCGCGGCGACCGTGCCGCGCTGTTTGTGAATATTGAAGCGGAAGCGCCCCAGGCCGGAGATGCCATAGGCGAAGTCGAGCTCGTAGCGGACGTCCTTGTCGTGCTCGAAGCTTTGGCGCTGCTCCTCGGTCAAGACGCCGTAAACCAGGTCTTTGACGGACTCGGGGGTCAGCCGCTCCAATTCGGCTTGAGGCAAGAGATTGCCGTTGACGCGGATGGCCGGGAAAAGACCGGCCATCAGGTGCAGGTCCGAGCCCTTGAGCTGGACAAGTCGCTGGAGCAGGTCGAGAAGGATCATGGGTGGTCTCCTGGTCGGAGGGGGAATTTGGCGATTTCGCCGGGAAAGGCCCGGCCGAGGGCGGCCAGCCAATTCCGGGCCAGAGCCTTCTCCCCCTCCGGAGCGGGGTGGACGCAATCCGGATCATAGAGCGCGGGGCGATGGTTCAGAACGGCCGCGTTGTCCACAAGCACGGCGCCTTCGGCCAGGGCGATGTCCCGGATCAGCGGATTGATGACGGTCTCCACGATCCGGTTCTTGGCCGCGCTCTCGGGCCGGTCGCAGAAGAGAGGGACGGTGGCCAAAAAGAGCATGGGGCGGGGCCGAAGGCGGCCCGGATATTTCTTGAATTCAGCCAGAATGCGGGTCATCCGGTCCCGGAATTCAGCTGCGTCCCAGCGTTTTTCAAGGAGCGGCACGGCGTCGTTCGTGCCCAGCTGGAGAAGGATCGCATCGCAGGCCCGCCCTTCCCATTCCGGAAGGAGGCGGCGGTAGAAGGACGGGTAGGTCTCGGTGTTCAATCCGCCCTGGGCCCATTCCCGGATCTCGAGGGGAAGCCCGGAAGCGGGAGCGAGGGCCCGCAAATGGGCGGGAATCGGCCGCATCAGGCTGTCGCCCGCACAACAGACGACGAGCGGACCGGGCGGACGGGAAACGGCCGGAAGCGCGGGAAGCGCCGCGCAGAACGCGACCACCCGGAGCAGCCCGGAGCGCCGCGGAAGCCTCAAAGCCGGATCCTCCGGATGGGATTGCCGCGCCAGGCCAGGAATTTTTCCAGGTCGGCATAAGCGATTGTCAGCGTGGCCGTGTTGACGTTGGGGTGGAAACTGACCGCCTCGGCTGTCTTCAGGTCCTCGTCGAGGACAACGATCACCTCGCGCTTTTCGTCCTGGAGGAGACCGAAGGGCGAGACGGCGCCGGGTTGAAGACCCAGATAGCGCATCATCCGCTCGTCCGAGGCGAAGCTCAGACGGTCGTCGTGGAAAAGCTTGGCCAAGGCCTTCAGATCGACGCGTTTGGAGCACTCGGCCACGGCCAGGTAATGATGGTTGCCTTTCTTGTTGCGGAGAAAGAGATTCTTGCAGTGGGCGCCGGGGATCCCCACCCAATGGCAGGCCGCCTCGTCGACGGTGAACACCGGCGGATGCTCGCGCCGGGCATAGGCGATGCCCAGTCCGGCCAGGGCGTCATAAACTTTTTGTTCCTGTTCTTGGGCCATGAACTTTTTCGGGCCTCGCCTCGTCATTATAATCGAAGAGGTGCGACGATGAAATTCCTGCTTTGGATCTTTTTATTCCTGGTGTGCTGGCCGGTGGCCCTTCTGGCCCTCGTCCTTTACCCACTCGTCTGGCTGCTCAGCCTGCCGTTTCGTCTGGTCGGGATCACCATGAACGCGGTTTTCGATCTCTTCAGCGCCCTCATCCGCCTTCCGGCCAGAATTATGCGAGGATAGCCGTGCGATGGGGCGAGGGGATTGCGGGTAAAAAACGGTTTTTCCCCCAATCCCCTCGCCCCATCGAATTAAATCATCCTTGTCATTTTATTGAGGTTGCCGTCCGCGTGTAGAAATCGAGCTCGGCGCCTTGATAGGCGACTTTGATCCCGCTTCTCCAGAGGATGTGGAGCTGGGTCAGGAGAAAGCCGAGGAGCACCGCGGGGGACGTCGTCTTGGCGATTAGCGAGGAGAGGCCCAGCAGAACGGCGGAACCGGCCAGCGCGGTCANNCAGAAAAAGCGCCAGGGCGACGCGGACGAACGTCAGATAAAAACCGAGCTGTTCCTTGAGGGGGTTCGCGCCGAGCGCGTCCAGGACCCGGTCGGCCAGGAAATAGAGCGCCGCGGCGGGGGCCCAGAGGACAAGCGAAGCCGGGAGCACCCGGAGAAAACGCCAATAATGGCGGCCTGCGCCCGACCAGAAGGAGGAGGCGAATCCGCCGCCGGCGCGCGGATGGATGAGGTCTTGGAGGATCCCTCCATAAAGAAGCGGAGAGACGAGAATAAAGAGAAAAAGCAGGACAAGGATGACGGTCAGCAGGGCCGCCAGGGCCCCGCCCGGCCCGGTCAGAAGCTCGAACAAGGCGTCGACGTTGGAGCGGGAAAGCAGGTCGTCGGCGGCCAGACTCCGGCCCAACGCCTCCGTGACGGCTCCGGAAGCGACGAAATAAACGATCGCGGCGAAAGCGGCGTTGAAGATCCACAGGATAGCGGCCGCCTGGGGGCGGAGCAGGGCCTCGCGGATTCCCTTGGAATAGCTGCGCAGCATGTTCATCGGAGGCTCCTCAAATGCCGGCCAGGGACAGGAGGGTTTGAAACCAGGCCGTGACCTTCAAGGCCAGCTTGCGCGGTCCTCCGGGCCGAGGCTTCAGTCGCATGGAGTTGTTGGAAAAATCGGCGTCGATGAGCCAGCGGTTGTCGGGATCGATTTGCGCATAGTCGAGCCGGCGAGGACCGAAGGTGACGAATCTCTTATAGCGATCCCGGCCGTCCCAGGTTTCGCGGATCGTCTGCCCTCCCTCCAAAACAATGAGAATGTCCTGGGGCACAATCCATTCACCCTTGCGGACGATGACGACTTCGTTGCGGTACACGACCGCCGGGCCTCCCTTTCCTTTCGCCCCGGGCGGCGTGACGAGTTTGCCGTTGAACAAACCGGCCGCCNNGGGTGCCGGAATTTCCAGCGCTCATAATAGGTCTTCATGATTTTGTCCATGGTTTCCTGGCCCAGGTAGCGTTCCAGGGTCAGGAGCATGAGCGAGGCCTTGGAATACACGTTCAGGCTGTAGCTGCCGCCGTTCAGATATTCCCAGGAATTCCGCAGAATGGGATCAAAGCGGCCCGAGCCGATCACCGAGAGGCGCTGGTACTGAATGTCGCTGACGCGCAGGGGCCCGTAATCGATGAGCGAGGCTTGCGGACCATAATATTGGGCCATGGCCTTGGCTTCGGAATAGGAATTGATCCCTTCGTCCAGCCAGGCTTCCTCGAACTCGTTCGATCCGACAATGCCGTACCAATAGCCGTGGCCGAATTCGTGGATGGTCACCATCTCGGGCATGCGCACTCCGGCAGGCATGTAGCTCGTCGTCATGGACGTGAAGAGCGTCGGATATTCCATGCCCCCGGCGGCCGTCCCGCCCGGAGCGGGATCGACCAGGGTGATCGTTCCGTAGGGGTAGGGCCCGTAATGGCGGCTGTAAAACTCCAAGCCCTGCCGGAGGGAGCGGACATAGCGGTCCTTGGAATTGAGATGAGCCCGGTGGATGAGGAAAATCATCTCCGTATCGACGGCCGGATCGGCCAAGGCGAAGCGTTCGCGGTATTCGACGAAATCCGGGCAGGCCGTCCAGGCGAAATCGTGGACGTCCTCCTGGACGTACGTCAGAGTCCGGGTGCCGTCCGGGTTCTTCCGTTCGGCGGTTCGCCGACCCGTGGCTCCGATAACGAAGCGCTCGGGGGCCGTGATCTCGACGTTGAAAGTCCCAAAATCGGCGAAGAACTCGGAGTGGGCGTGGTATTGGTGGCAGTTCCACTGCCCTTTCGACCAGACTCCGATCTTGGGGAACCATTGACCGATCATGAAGAAATCGCCTGAAAAGCCGGACCGGGCGAAGACCCGGGGGAGCTTGGCAGCGAACTCGATGACCAAGACCACGGATTCCTGGGGCTTGACCGCGGAAGGCAGGACGACCCGGGCGACCGTCTGATCGTCCGGGTTGCGGTCGTCAGGCTGGACGAACTCCAGCGTCGGGGTTAGATCGGCTCCGTCCTTGATCTGGATCCGGGTCACATCGATCGAGCCCCAGTTCTCTTCGTCCCGCTTGAAGCCGCGGTGGCTGCCGCCGCTTTCTTTCATGAATGTGGAACGGTTGTTCTTGAAGGCGTTGAGGTAGAGATGGAAGCGAAGTTCCGAGACCGGGACATCGGCGTCGTTGAGCCAGGACAGGACCTCGCGGCCCTGGATGGATTTGGTCTCGGGCGCCAGCCGGACCTGGATGTCATAGCGGACGATTTGCCGGCTCAGCGAGGCCCGGGCGGGAGACATCAGGGCTATAATGGCGGCGACGAGAAACAGCGGCGATTTTCGCATAACCTCTCCTCGTTGGGAATTCATGATTATCAACGTAAAAACGCCCCGCGGAGTTCCCCACGCCGGGATCGCGTCTGCATTTTACTACCACCGTACGAAAATGGCGAAAT
>PMCY01000112.1 GCA_003154255.1 Candidatus Aminicenantota bacterium
AGGTGACTGCGGAGCAGAAGAGCGAGCTCATCGCCCGGGAGAAGGCCCTGAATCGCGATCCGGAGGATACGGCCGGCATCTGCGAACGCATCGCCACGATGAACGTCCCGAAGAACGAGATGGAGGGATATCCGTTCTTCACCGAAGGGCTGTACCGATTCTCCGTGCTGGACCTGGATGGCGACGGGCGGGCCGACCTGATTCTCATTCCGGCCATGTATTTCGGGCCTTCGGCGGGACTCAAATTCTACGGCCGGGAGGGGAATCGCTTCGTCTATCTCGGCGAGCATTCCGGAGACATCCGGCGCATCGAGGAAGGCGGCTCATCGATCGTCTTCCGCTTCCAGGTCAACATCCTCGATCCGGCCGAGACGGGCGTGCTGTTGAATTTCGGCTTTGATCGAAGCCGGGTATCCTGGACGATGACCCGCCAGTACTACGCCCAGCAGACCGAGCTGCCCGGCCGCATTTCCCCGCCTCGGCCATCGAGGACGATTCGTCCCTGCGAGCTCCGCACCGGCCCGGCCGTCAACGATGGGCCGGCTCGGACCGATCGCGACGAGAACGTCGTCACGGTGACGCTCCAGGGCAATGTCGCGGCCCGCTTCGCCTCGGGTGCGGATTGCCTCATCCTGGCCGTCCGCGGCGAGTGGGTTTTCGCGGCCTTCCTGCCTGAAGCCAAGCCCGTCGAGAGCAGCCTCTCCCACGGGCTCGATCACACCTTGGACCGGGTCCGGAAGGAGATCGGCGCCGCGCCTATCCCGGGCTATATCTGCGGTTGGGTGCGCAGCGGCGACCTGGAACAGGGGCGCTGAGAAAGCCGATCCGGCTTAGGCGCTTGGCGCGGCCGACGATTCCCAGCTCCGGAAGGCCTGCAGGGCTTCGTCCGGCGTTTGGACGGTGCGCAGGATCTGGAGCAGACGCCTGTTCTGGGCCGCCCGGCTGGCCAACCCCAGCAGCTGGACCTGGATATCCGGCGTTTCGGCCGGCGAGAGAAGCAGGAAAATGAGCTCGATCGGCTTGTCCGTGGCTACGTCGGAGACGCCGGCCTGGGTCAGCCCGACGGCGACGAGCGGCGTTTTCAATCCCGGCACGCGGACATGGGGGAAAGCCACGCCTTCGTTGAAAAAGGTCGAGCCCTGCTCTTCGCGCTTCAGGATGTCGTCGAAGAGGGCGTATTCGTCGTCGATGCCGTTGTCCAGTCCGGCGGCCAGGGCCAGGGCCCGCAGGGCCTCCTCTTTGGTCACCGGGCCGGGCCACAGGAGCACGCGGCGCGGCGACAGACANNATGACGTTGAAGCCGTGGGAATCCCGGATCAGGTGCTCGATGACCGACTTGTTCCGTCCCAATTTCTTCCATCGGGGTTTTGGGCCGGATTTGCCCACGACGATATGTCCGACCCGGTATTCGCGGGCGAAGCGCAGAATGGTGCCGACAATGTCTTCGCCTTTATAGGTGAAAACCATGCCTCCCAGCTGCTTGGCCAGGGTCAGCGAGTCCGAGAGGAAGCGCTGGGTCTGGGCGTCGATGACCGTGGCCTCCTCCGCCGGCGTTTGGACGTAGACGGCGTACCAGTTGCGGTTGAACTTGCCGGCCAGGCGGGAGGTGAAGCGCAGCAATCGTTCGCTGTTGGGACCGTGCGAGCTGAGGCAGACCATGATCTGATCGGAGGCCGCGCCGGTTTCGTCCTCCTTCGTCTCGCGGCGGCGCAGATCGATCTGCGAGGCCAGCTCGCGCAGGGTCAGCTCGCGCAATTTTTCCAGGTTGGAAGGGACAAAGAAATTGGCCAGGGCTGTCTCGATGCGCTCGGGCGGATAGATCTTGCCTTCCTCCAGCCGGTTNNCGGAGGTCTTCGGTGGCCAAGTCGACGTCGACGATCTGGTCGGCTCCGGCCAGGATCGAATCGGGGATGCGCTCCCGGACCTTGACCCCGACGGCGTTCTCGACGACGTTGTAAAGGCTCTCCAGGTGCTGGACATTGAGGGTGCTGATGACGTGGATGCCGGCCGACAAAATGTCCTGGACGTCCTCGTAGCGCTTGGCGTTGCGGCTCCCGGGGACGTTNNGTGTGGGCCAGCTCGTCGATGAGGGCGACCTGGGGTTTGCGGGCCAATACGGCGTCGACGTCCATTTCCTCGACGGCGATGCCGTGGTACTCCTGTCTCCGGCGCGGGACGGCCTCCAGGCCCTGGGACATCCGGACGATGCCCTCCCGGCCGTGCGTTTCGAGCAGTCCGATGACGACGTCGATGCCCTCGGCTTTGAGGCGGTGTCCTTCCTGGAGCATCTGGTGCGTCTTGCCGACGCCCGCGCTGTAACCGAGGTAAACCTTCAGGCGCCCCCTCTGGGAATTGCGGATCAGCCGCAGGAAGGCGCTGGCTCTATCTTCCGGCATTTCCTTTTCCGTCGAGGTCGAGATTGAGCAACAGGACGTTGACTCGCGGCTCGCCTAGGACGCCCAGGTCGCGGCCTTGGGTGAAGGCCATGACGCGGGCCCGGACGAACGACTCCTCCAATCCTCGGGCCCGGGCGACGCGGGCCGCTTGCATTCCGGCGTTGGCCGGGCTGATGTGCGGATCGAGTCCGCTGGCCGAGCTGGTCACGGCGTCGGCGGGGATGAGCGTCCCGGCGGGCAAGCCGTTTTCCGCCCGGTATTCGGCGGCCCGGCGGAAGACCGCTTCGCTAAGCGCTTTGGACAGCGGGCCGAGGTTCGTCCCGCCCGAGGCGGCCCCGTCGTAACCCGCTCCGGCGGCCGAAGGCCGTGAATGGAAATAGCGCGGTCCTTCAAAAGACCGCCCGATGAGTGAAGATCCGACGACCTGGCCTCCGCGCACGAGGAGCGAGCCGTCGGCCCGCCCGGGGAAGAGGCCCCGTCCGGCCAGGCTGACGGCCAGGGGATAGACGCCGCAAAGAAGGATGGCCAGGGCGGCCGTGGCCAGGAGCGATGTCTTGATTTCAGCGATCCAGGTTTTCATCGTCTTTGTCCTTGTCCATCCTAGACGAGATGCAAAGCATTGACAATAATGTCCAGCAGCTTGATGCCGGGAAAGGGCGCCAGGAGGCCGCCCAGCCCGTAAATCAGAAGATTCCGCTTGAGCAGGGCGGCCGCGCCCAGCGGCCGGAACTTAACCCCCCGCAGGGCCAGGGGGATGAGGGCGACGATGATCAGGGCGTTGAAGATGCCTGCCGAGAGGATCGCCGACTCCGGGCGCGCCAGACCCATGACATTGAGGGAATTCAGCTCGGGGTAGGCCACCACGAACATGGCCGGCAGG
>PMCY01000227.1 GCA_003154255.1 Candidatus Aminicenantota bacterium
GGTCGAACTCGACCGCTGGGACGTCCCCTCCGGAACGGCCCCCGGCGAGATCAAGCGGAACCTGATCGAAGGGCGCTACCTCAAACTCAAGGAAGAACGCCTGCCGAACGGACAGATCAAAACCATCCTCAAGGATGCCGCCACGGGCGAGGTCATCCAGCGCATCAAGGATTGAGCCATGGCCGGAAGGATGAAAGAAAAAACGGTTTTGATCACGGGAGCGAGCACGGGCATCGGCAAGGCGGCGGCCCGGGCCCTGGCGGAGAAAAGCGCGGCGGTCGTCATGATCTCCCGCGATCCCGGCCGCGGCGAAGCCGCCCGTGCCGAGATCGCNNGACCGTCTGGACGTCCTCATCAACAACGCGGCGATCATTCCATATCGGCGGTTGCAGACCGCGGACGGGCTGGAAACCCAATTCGCCGTCAACCACCTGGCTTATTTTCTCCTGACCAACCTATTGCTCGACCGCCTGCGGGCTACGGCGCCGAGCCGCATCGTCCTCGTCTCATCGGGGCTTCACAGGCGGGCGGGACTCGATTTCGACGATCTCCAATCCGAAAAACGCTACCGGGGCATGCGTGTCTACGGCCAGACCAAGCTCATGAACCTGCTGTTCATGCGTATTTTGGACCGGACGCTGGCCGGATCGGGTGTGACCGTGAACGCTTTATCGCCGGGCTTCACCGCGACCGATCTAGGTCGGTCGGCGCCGCCTCTCTCCCGCTTCGTCTTCAGGACGTTCGGCAAGGCGCCCGAAAAGGGAGCCGATACGGTCGTATTTCTGGCCTCGTCCTCCGAAGTGGATGGCATTTCGGGGCGCTATTTCAATAATCGCCGTGCCGAAAACGTGTCCAAGGCGGCCGGCGACGACGCGGCCGCCGAGCGGTTGTGGAAAATCAGCGCCCGCCTGGCCGGCCTGGATGCCGTGGGAGAGCGTCGGGCCTGAAGGAAAATGATCAGCGCGCCCGCTTCCATTCGCGGAAACGGCCGAGATAATCCTCGACGACCTTGCCCGGCTTGAGATCGAGGCAGGCGGCGATACTCTTCAGGTGCGTTTTGAAATAGATCTCCTCGGGCAAGGCTTCGAAGCGCTCCTCTTCCAGAGCTTTCAGCAATTCCGTCCGCAGCTTGAGCTGCTTGGAGATTTCGATCAGATCGATGCCCAGCCGCTCCCGGACCCGGCGCAAGGCCGGCCCGCTGAAGACCGTCTCTTCGATGGCATAGGGCGCTCCGGGCTCGGTCGCAGGCCCACCAGGGGGACCTTCTCCGACGGCCATAGCCTCGGCGGCCTCGCCGGCCGGCCGCCCGGGCGAAGTCCGGTTGCGGTGCAGCTCCAGAAGGCGGGTGTAGGCCTCTTCGAGATCGACCAGGATTTTCATCCGGCGTTTTTCGGGAAACTCATCCTCCAGCGGTTCGAGGACGATTGAACCGCCGCCATAGAGCTTGCGCAGGCGGAGGTAGGAATTCTTGATGTCATGGACGGAAGCATTGGGGCCGACTTCCAGGGTCATCTGCCAGCGTTTGATGTCTTCGTCCTTCATCCTTATCCCCCGGGGACGCTCACTTCGCGGCCGTGCATAATGTTGTCGACGATGGTCTCGACCTGCTTGGCGCAGCCGGTGGCCGTGTAATTAAGCATGAACGGCTTGCGTTCGCGAACGGCTTTCCAGACCACATCGTTGTATTCGATGTATCCGGAATAGAGGATGGAAATGCCCAGAAATTTGTTCAGGACGCTTTTGATCGAGGCCCCCAGAAGGATGTCCTGATTGCTGCGGACCATGTTGACGACAATGTGGATCTTGAAATTGGCCAGCTCGCTGTCCAGGATCGTCCCGATATAAGAGAAACTGGCTTTGAGGTATTCGATGAGATCTTTGAGGTTCTTGATGCCGTAGCTCTGGCGGCGGTCCCAGATGTGCTGGACGATCTCCTTGAATCCGTAATCCTTGAGGGTCGATTTGAGCTTGCGGAAAAGGGTGTTCTTGACGAAATGGTACATGTTCTCGATGGCGATGACCTCGGGGACGATGACCACGATCATCTTGTCGGCGATGAGAAAGGTGTCCAGGGTGTTGGCGTGACTGCCGGCGCCAAGGTCGATGACGACGTTCTGGACGTTGAGCTTCATGATCTGGCGGAACAGGCGGAGCTTCTGCCCGAACTTGATGTTGTCCGAGGCGATGGAGTGGATGTCGCCGGTGATGAGGGACAGGTTCGGCAGTTCGGTGCCCACGGTCAGGTCGCTCAGCTTGCTGCCGGCCTCGAAGAAGCTGGTCAACGATTTTTGGGGCCGGCCGATGCCGAAAAATGAATGCAGGTTGGCGCCCCCGATGTCCATGTCCACGAGGACCACCCGGCGGCCTTTCTTGGCCAGCTGAGTGCCCGTGCTGCTGGTGAAAAACGACTTGCCTGTACCGCCTTTGCCGCCTCCAACGGCCCAGATTTCGCCTTCCTTAGCAATATGCGATGTGTTGGCCATGATGCATAAAACGCTCGGTCTTTCGCCCGTCTAACAATACAGAAATCGGCCCGCTCCGTCAACCGCGGTCGGGCCGGTCCGGCGCGTGTCAGGGCCCGGAGCGGACGGTGATTTTCTGGAGCGCGAGCAGCCGCGGAGCGCTCGCGTCGGTGATGTCATAGAGGGTGATGTAGAGGATCCGGGTCCCGGAGGAGAGATTGCGGAAGGAGGTCGTGAAGTCCCGGGCTTCGCCGGGCGCCAGGCCCCGGACGAGCTGCTGATCGATGAGGTCGGTCCCCAGATGGACGCGCAGGAGTCCGAACTTCACCGCCCCGGGAAGGCTCGAGCGGAGCTTTCCGTGGAGGATAAAATAGGGTCCGGCGGCGGCCCGCAATTCGCCCATCGTCAGGGTGCAGTCGACGCCCTGGAGGCCTTCGGCCGTTTCCACTTTCAGGTCCAGGCCGCGCTCGAGCGGCAGGCCGGTTTCCGCGGAGACGAAGTAGCGGATGACCGGAATCTTGAACCCGATGTCGGGGCTCAGGATGCGCAGACTGACCTCATGCATCCCGGTAAGCTCGGTGGGCAGGCCCGGAATCCGGCCCGAATCGAAAGTCGCCGATTGGGCCATGGGCAGGGCTTGGGAAACCGCGCCGAAAGGCATTCCATCGACCAGCCATTGGGCCTGGAAAAGCCCCGTGCCCTCGTACTTGATGTCCACAAAGGCGGCCAGCGGAGCGAACCGGCGCGGAACGACTTTATAGGTCAGGCCGTTCTCGAAGCGGAGCTGAAGGACCGCGATCTGGAAGGCGGCGCGCATTCCGGCAGGCTCGCCGACCGGAACGAACGCGGCGGTGGGGCCGCCGACCGCGCCGTTCCAGTCCCAGGCCTGGACGGTGTATTTTCCCGGCTTGGCGAAGGCATGGACGATGGCGGTCGATCCGGTCACCGGATTATTGCCATCGCCGAAGTTCCATAGAATTTGGGCGGTATAGAAACCGGCGGCGGTGAACGTTACCGGGAAGCCGGCCGCCGGCCGGGGTGGAGCGTAAGTGATGCGCCGCTTGGAAACGTCGACGCCGATCGAGACTCCGAGCGTGATGGCCGATAAGCTTGAGCCGCCGAAATCCCTGGCCGTGACCTGGAAGTTCCCGGGGCTGGAGTAGACGTGGCTGATGGACGGGCCGCCGATGATGGCCGGAGCGCCGTCACCGAAACTCCATTGGATGGAGGCGGACAAGAAATTCTCGGCCCTGAAGGAGACGGGCTGTCCGAGCATTGGGGCCGGCGTCAGACTGATGATCCGCCGGCGTTCGGACACGGTGACGGCCGCGTTCTCGCTGGCCGGGAGCGGGCCGGCGACCGGCGCGCGGGAGATCATGTACCGGACGTTGACGGCGTAGGTCCCCGCCGACCCGTACGTTTTTTGGACAACGGCCGGGCCGGCGGCGGTTGTCCCGTCGCCGAAACTCCAGACGATCGAGCCCCCGACGATGGTCCCGCTCGAAAGGGTCAGGCTGAATGTCACCGGCTGGTCGACGTTGGGTTGGCCGGGCGAAGTGAAAATTGTGGCGGAGGCGGGGAGAGCGGCCAGGAGCGCCGCGGCGGCCAGGAGCAGGATTCGGCGCGTCATCGGGCGTCTCCTAAAAAGCGAAATCCGTCTGGGCCAGGATGCGTGAGTCGTTGGTCCGCATGCCGGACATGTCATTCCTGCGGTAGCTGCCCCGGACGGTCAGAAGGAGGCTGTTCACATGAATGAGCTGGCCCAGGTAGAAATTGATCCCGCCGACGACATCCAGGGACCTGGTCAAGGACAGGACGGACATCTCCATACGGTTGAAGGAACCGGTCGCGAGCAGGGAGAGGATCCTGGGAAGGAGAAAGACTTCTCCCGAGACCATGGCGCTCAGCGTTGTATTGACTTCCCCGCTGAGATCGGTTTTAGAACGGGTCAGCCCTAAGGTGGGCATGAAGATCAGCCATTCGCCGGCCCGGATCGAGCCGCCGACATTCAGGGTCAGGCCGGTCGTGTCTCCGGCCGGGTTGGTCGGACTCCGCAGGACGGAGCCGGTCAGCGCCAGATTGAGCATCACCGACGGCGACAAGTTCATGTTGATTCCGCCCGAGAATTCCCGTGTCGTGGTGTCTTGGCCCTCGGTTTCGAGCCCGCCTTGGTAGGTCGTCTGGCCAGTCAGGCGGTATCCGGCGCTGAAGCCGATCACCTGGGAGGCAGCCCAGTTCAGGCTCAGGCCGGCCGCCCGGGCTTTGGTCGTGAGACGGTCCGGGTCTGCGTCGATGTTGTCGTGCTGGAGGGTGAATTGGCCCTGTACGCTGAGGGTTCCCAGGCTGAAGAGAGCATTGGCGTCCCAACCGCTGCGGTCGTTGACCATGTATTGGAGGCCGATCGAATTGTAGTTGAGACCGATGGAACGGTAGATCGTGCCCAGCGTCAGGGGACCCAGGTTGAGGGTCCCTCCCGCGCTCCAAGCGTTGCCTGCCTGTGCCCCGGCCTCATCTTGCAGGTTCCGGTCATAAGAGCTGTGGGCGAATTCGGCTTTCAGATCCAGGGAATTTCCGAAGAATTTCGTTTCCTGAGTCAGGGCCAGGACATTCCCTTTGCGGCTCTGCAGGGTCTGCGAGCCGGCCAG
>PMCY01000125.1 GCA_003154255.1 Candidatus Aminicenantota bacterium
TCCTCGACACCTGCGGCTTTCCCAAGGATCTCTTCTGGTACTACAAAAGCTGGTGGACGAACAAGCCGGTGCTGCACCTGCTCCCCCACTGGAACTGGAAGGGCCGCGAGGGGCAGGCGATCGAGGTCTGGGCTTTCTCCAACATGGACGAGGTCCGACTGAATTTGAACGGGAAGGACTTGGGCGCCAGAAAGATCCCGCGGTTCGGGCGGGCCGAATGGAGAGTTCCCTATGAACCGGGCCGTCTGGAAGCCGTCGGGTTCAAGAACGCTCGAGAGGTGCTGCGCGAGGTCGCCGAAACGACCGGACCGCCTGCCCGATTGACGCTGACCGCCGACCGGGCGGCGATCGCAGCCGATGGGCGCGACTTGAGCATAGTCGCGGTCGGGGCGGTCGATGCCCAGGGCCGGCCGGTGCCGATCGCGGCCGACGATGTCATCTTTGATTGCGCGGGCCCGGGGCGTATCATCGGCGTCGGCAACGGGGATCCGAGCAGCCACGAACCGGACGTCTTCCTGCCCGGCCCTCCGGCCAAAGCCGGAGGGAAGACGGCCTCCCCGCAGTGGAGGCGCCGCCTCTTCAACGGCCTGGCCCAGGTTCTGGTTCAAGCGGGCCGCTCGGCGGGGACGCTGACCCTGCGGGCCTCGACCCCCGGCCTGGCGCCGGCCGTCCTGAACATTCGGACGTCGAATTCGTATCAATAAGAAGGCTTCCGGCAAGGAGACAAACCATGCGCTGTCTGAAATGCGGCAAGGATTTTCCGTCGGTCTATTATTTCCAGGCTCCCGGCGTCTGCAACGAGTGTTTCGAGAAAATGTCGCCGGAGGAGCGGGAGCGCGTCCGTAAACCCGCCCCGATGCTGGCCCTGACCACGACGGCGTTCAGCGTGGACGGATACCGGACCATCAGGTCCCTAGGTGTCGTCCGCGGCATCATCGTCCGTTCCCGGTCGCTCTTCGGCACGGTGGGCGCCTCGCTCCAGACGCTGATGGGCGGCAACATCACCCTCTTCACCGAGCTCTGCGAACAGACCCGCGAGGAGGCTTTCGAAATGATGCTCAGCCACGCCCAGGAGCGCGGGGCCAACGCCGTGATCGGCGTGCGCTACGACGCCACCGAGATCATGCAGAGCGTCACGGAAGTGCTCTGCTACGGGACGGCCGTCATCGTCGAGCCGCTGGCCTGATCCGGCCGCGGCCGGGTGCCGGCGTCAGAGCTGGGTCGTCAGGAAAAGGGGCAGGGTCATATGGCCGATCTGGTCCTGCATCTCCTCGATGCCGTCCACATGCCCGTCCTCGTCCTTGAGGATCTTCTCTAAAAGCTCGCGCGTGGCGAAGTCGGCAACCTTGCCGGCCAGCTCGATCCCCGCGTTGTAGCCCTTGACCGCGACCATTTCGTGGGCCAGGTCATTGACCAGCATCTTGGGAATCTCCGATCCGATGGTCAGCTTGGTCAGCTTGCTGACGATGGGCAGGCCCTCNNGAATGGACCATGTACTGGCTGACGGCCGTCAGCTCATCGGCCAGCAGGGCGTTGAGCGTGGCGATTAATTGAGCGTTTCCCTTCATGATTATTCTCCTATGGGGGATGTGGATCCATTATACCAGATTTCGAACCCGCAAAGGCCATTATCAACCCGGGGAAATTCGGAATTCGGCATGATGTCCCCCATAATTCTTCTATGTTAAACTAGCCTCCGTGCCGCGCGCATCCCCAAGACGGATCCGCCCAGGAGAACGCATGAGCAAGCTCGAAGGGAACCTGTCGCTCTACGGCCTGACCATGGTCGCCATCGGCGCCTGCATCGGCTCGGGGATCTTCCTCAGCCCCTCGCTGGTCGCCGGCTATCTCTCCTCCCCGCTGTGGATCCTGGTCGTCTGGGGCCTGGGGCTTCTCCATGCCCTGACCGGTTCGCTCACTTTTGCCGAGCTGGGGGCCATGATGCCCAAAGCCGGCGGACAATATGCCTACCTCAAGGAGATCTTCGGGCCCCTGACGGCCTTCCTCTACGCCTGGGTCACCTTCGTCGTCATCAACGGCTCGGGCATCGCCGCCCTCAGCCTGACTTTCGCCAAATACACGGCCTTCGTCTTTCCCATGTCCAACACCGGGACGCTCATCCTCGGAGCGGCGGCGATCGCCGTCATGGCCGCCATCAACATCCTGGGCACGCATTTCTCCGACTTGACGGCCAAGATCTTCTCCGGCCTCAAACTGGCCGGGCTGGCCTCGATCATCGGCGTCGGCTTGTTCTTCGGCTCCCCGGCCCGCACGGGGTTCCACCTCGGCCTGAAATCGGCTTCCACGACCGATCCGGGAATCGGTTGGGCGGGCGCCTTCGGACTGGCCTTCGTGGGGGTTTATTTCTCGGTCGGCGGCTGGCAGCACGCCTCCTACCTGGCCGGAGAGGCCCGCAATCCGCGCAAGACCGTGCCCCGGGCCATGATCTTGGGGGCCATCGTCGTCGGTGTGGTCTATTGGCTGGCCAACCTGGGCTACATGTTCCTGCTTCCGGTCGACCGTATCGCCAAGTCGAACGGCGTGGCCGCCGAAGCCCTGCAGACCGTCCTGCCCTTCGGCGCGGTGGTCATCTCCATCATGATCGCCCTGTCCGCTTTGGGGACGGTCGGGATCAACACCTATTCCGTTCCGCGCATCTTCTACGCCCTGTCGGACGACGGGCTTTTCTTCCCCGCCTTCGCCCGCATCCACCCGAAATTCAAGACGCCGGCCAATGCCATCATGCTGCAATGCGCCTGGGCCATGGTGCTGCTCCTGGTCTGGGGGACGTTCGCCAACATCATCACCTATCTCGTCTTCATGGACGGAATCTTCATGCTTCTGACCGGGATCGGGATCATGAAACTGCGCCGCACGCGCCGGGACGCCGAACGCCCTTATAAAACGCTGGGCTATCCGGTGACACCGATTCTCTTCGTCCTGATGTCGCTCTTCTTCGTCGGCGCGACCCTGCTCGAAAAGCCCGTCCAAGCCCTGGCCGCCAGCGCCTGCTGCCTGCTGGGCCTGCCCTTCTATTATTATTTCCGGGGCAAGAAGCGGGCCGCCGCAAGCGCGGGGGCGTGAAAATTGAATTTTCGATCGACTCATGCTATAAGCGGCTGATGCCGACCACGCCGCGGACCCTGCTCATCGTCAATCCCGTCGCCGGCCATGGCCGGGGGAAGAAAATCCATCAACGCCTGGAAGCCCGCCTGAACACCGAATTCCCCGGCCTCGTCACCCGGCTGTCGGAACACGCCGGGCACTCTATCGAGCTCGGCCGGCAGGCCGCCGCCGAAGGCTTCGACCGCGTCCTCTGCCTGGGCGGCGACGGCACGACTTTCGAGGTCATCAACGGCCTCTACGCCCAGGGGCGGCCGGCGAAGCGGCCGGAGCTGGGGCTCATCCCGGCCGGCACGGGCGACTCGTTCATCCGCGATTTCGGAACGACGACACCCGAAGACGCCCTGGCCAACATCCTGGCCGGCCGCCGCCACGTATCCGACCTAGTCGAGTTCGAATTCGACCGGGATGGACGTACCGAGCGGATGGTCTCGCTCAACATCATCGGCGTCGGGCTCATCGCCGACATCCTCAAGCTGACCAACGACAAGTTCAAACCCCTGGGCTCGTTCGGCTACAGCCTGGCCGTTCTTCTGCGCCTGGCCAAGGGCATGAAGAACCGCATCGTCCTGGAAATCGACGGCGAGCGCCGGGAGATCCGCGACAGTGCCCTGGTCGTCTGCAATTCGAAATACACGGGCGGCAAGATGATGATCGCCCCGAAGGCCGATATCGCCGACGGCAAGGCCGACCTGGTCATCTTCCGGGAGGTCAACAGGCGCGAGATCCTGGCCATCTTCTCCAAAGTCTTCTCGGGCAAGCACGAGGCCCATCCCAAGGTGGAAATGATTCAGGCCGCCTCCATATCCATCGTGGGCGAGCCCCCGCTGATGCTGATGGCCGACGGCGAGCTGCTGGGCTTAACCCCCCTGCGGCTCAAGGTCCTGCCCGCGGAGCTGACGATCCTCGCATGAAATGGATTTTCGATAACGTCCGGTCCACCCTGATCTGGGTCATCGCCCTGCCGTTTTTTTTCGTCAGCTGCGTCCTGATCCTCGTCGTCTCCCTGTTCACTCGCGGACCCAAGTTCGATACGGTCATCAAGTTCTGCTGCCGGACCGTCCTGTTCTGCTGCGGTATCCGGGTGAAGGTCCGGGGCCGGGAGAATTTCGACCCCCATCGCCAATACATCCTCATGATGAACCATGTCAATTTTTTCGACCCCTTTGTCTTCTACGCCGGTTACCCCGGCCAGGCCAGGGGGATCGAGGAACAAAAACATTTCAAATGGCCGGTCTACGGCCCTGTGATCAGGCGCATCGGCCAGGTCCCGGTCGACCGCAAAAACAGCCGCAAAGCCCGGGAAAGCCTCAACCGGGCCGCCGCGCTCATCCGCGAGAAGCATGATTATTCCTTTCTCATCCTGCCCGAGGGGACCCGCACGCGGGACGGCCGGCTGGGCCCGTTCAAACGGGGCGGGTTCGTCCTGGCCATCGAATCAGGTCTGGACATTTTGCCACTCGTCCAGCTGGGGTCTTTCCGCATCAACCGCAAAGGCAGCCGCCTCGTCCGGCCCGGCCGTGTCGATTACATCATCGAGGCCCCTGTCTCCACGGCCGGTTTCGCNNATATCATTCGGCGCGATGCATCACCACAAAAAAGCAATCCCCTCGAAGGGTTCGGTCATTTTAGGCACCGCGCTGCTTTCGATCGGCGTGACGGCGGCCTTTGCGGCCGCTTCTCCCCAAAAAGCCGCCGACGGGACGCTCACCAATGAGTGCTACCGTCCCCAATACCACTTCACGCCCAGGACGAACTGGACGAACGATCCCAACGGACTGGTATTCTATGCGGGGGAATATCACCTCTTCTTCCAGCACAACCCGACCGGCATCGATTGGGGCAATATGACCTGGGGACATGCCGTAGGTCCCGACCTGCTGCATTGGACTCAACTGGATCACGCGCTCCTTCCTGATCGACTGGGAACGATCTTTTCGGGCTCGGCCGTCGTCGACGGGGACAACACGGCCGGCTTCCAGGACGGTCCGGAAAAGACGATCGTCTGCATCTTCACGTCGGCGGGCGGGACCTCACCGGAATCCAAGGGCCGGCCGTTCACCCAGTCGCTGGCCTACAGCACCGACCGCGGCCGGACGTGGAAAAAATACGCCGGGAATCCCGTGCTCGGCCATATCTCCGGCGGCAACCGCGATCCCAAGGTCCTCTGGCATGCGGCGAGCCGCCGCTGGATCATGGCCCTGTATCTCGACGACGCCAAGACGCCCAACGCTTATGCGCTCTTCTCCTCCCCGAACCTCAAGGAGTGGACCCGGCTGTGCACCGTCGAAGTCCCCGGCGCTACGGAGTGCCCCGATTTCTTTGAATTGCCGGTCGACGGAGACCCGAAAAAAACAAAATGGGTCTTCTGGGGCGCATCCAACGATTACGTGTTGGGAAGCTTCGACGGAAAGGAATTCAAACGGGAGGCCGGTCCCTTCAAGAGCCACTGGGGCGCGAACCGCTACGCCGCCCAGACCTTCAGCGACATCCCCGTTGCGGACGGGCGCCGCATCCAATTGGCCTGGATGTCCGGCGGCAAGTATCCCGGGATGCCCTTCAACCAGCAGTTCACCTTCCCCGCCGCGCTGACCCTGCGGACGTTCCCCGAGGGCGTGCGGCTCTGCACCCAGCCGATTCGGGAACTTGATTCTCTGCATAAAGGCCGTTTTTCCTGGAAAGGGACGCTGGAGCCGAATGCAAGTCCTCTGAACGGGGCCCGCGGCGAGCTCTTCGAAATTCGCCTGGTCGTCGAGCCGTCGAAAGCGTCCTCGATAGGACTGACCATCCGCGGCATGCCCATCAAGTACGACGTCCGGGAAGGGACGCTCACCTGTCTGGACAAATCGGCCCCAATCGGATTGACCGGCGGGCGCCTGGCGCTTCAAGTGCTCGTCGATCGCGCTTCGATCGAAATCTTCACGACCGACGGGCGGGTGAATATGGCCTTCTGTTTTCTCCCGGCCGACGACAACAAGACCCTTTCGATCTTCGCCGAGGGGGGCGCGGCCGAAGTCCGCGCGCTCGATGTCTGGGATCTGAAATCGATCTATTAGCGGCTTTTCCGCTCGATCGGCGCGATGGGGCCGACAAGCCTCATCCGGCCCCACGTGGCGTCGTCGTCGCCCCGGCCGTAAATGAGGAAGTGGCCGCCGTAATCACCGCCGTCCGGGTCGGTGTGGACGATTTCGATCCCGTATTCATCACCGATCTTCGGCGGCCGCCAATCAGGATCGCTTTTGGGAAAGACCTCGGCCATGCGGATGCGGGCCTCGAAGATGAAATCGCCGCCTTTTCCGCCCCAGGGATTCATCCGCAGGGCGTATGTCACCGCTTTCGCCGGAAGAGGTTCTTCGATATAGGTGCGCGCGGCGTCGCCATGCCGCCACCAGGCGCCGGAAGCAGGATAAGATGGGTCAATTACAAAGCAGAAGGCGTTGTCCCCGCGGCCGAACGGCCGGGATCCCGGGCGCCGCGGCGCCTGGATAAACCAGCACACGGAATCCTTGAAATACCAGCGTTTTGGTTCCGGCTGGGGATCGATCGTATCGTTGACGTTGTCGTGGACCTCGGCTCCGAGATAAAGATATTCATCGTCCCAGGCCATGTAATAGCGGGCGTTCAGATCCTCCTCGGGCCGCCCCGT
>PMCY01000183.1 GCA_003154255.1 Candidatus Aminicenantota bacterium
CAGCGGCCGCAATCCGCGCACGGCGACTGGGGCACGTCGAGCGAAGCCAGAAGGTCGTAGGCTGCGCCCAGGTTCTTGTAGGAATAGGCGTACATGTAGCTGCGCATGAGGGAGGGGATGGGCAGGGCCTTGGGGCATTGGGCCAGGCACTCGTTGCAGCCCTGGCAGTAGAACCCGCCCTGGGCCTGCGGTTCGCCCAGCTTGAGATCCGCTTTTTCCTGGGCCGTCAGCGTGATGTCCTTGATGACCTGCATGTTCAGCTCGAGCTGATCGAAAGAGGTCATACCCGGGATGGCCGTTGTGATGTGGGGATTGTTCAAGGCCCATTTCAGGGCGGCCTTGACGTTGATCGGCTGGGTCCTCTCCTTGTCCCACCAGCCGCCGGCCAGCGTCTTCATGGCCACGATCCCAATGCCGGCCTTGGCCGCGTCGGCCATGGCCGCATCAAGCTCGACCAGGTTGGTCTTGCGGAAATTGTAGCCGCTCAGGACGACATCATGGATCTTGGCTTCCAGGACGGCCCGGAAGACCACGTGCTCGTTGCTGTGGGTGGTGACTCCGATGAAACGGGCCTTGCCGCTCTTTTTGGCCTGCTGCAAGGCGTTCATAATGGGTTCGAAGAGCACGGCTTCCCTGGTCTGGACGTTGTGGAGATAGATGATGTCGACATAGTCCAGTCCCAGGCGCTGCAGGCTGATGTCAAAATTCTTGGTCCAGGTCTCGGCCGTGGTCTCGGCCGAAAAGTTTCCCTGCCTGTCGCGGGGCTCGCCGGGGACTTTGGTGGAGATGAAGAAGGAGTCGCGGGGGCGGCCTTTGAGGACCTTGCCGATGACGCCTTCGTTGGTGCCGCGCTGGTAGCCGTGGGCCGTGTCCAGGTGGGCGATTCCGGCGTCCAGGGCCGCCTGGATTAGGTTATCGTTGTTGGAGTTCATCACACCCATGGAGACGACCGGAAGCGTGATGCCGGTCTTGCCCAGGGGGCGCAGGATGAACCCGCCGTCCTTGGCCTTGGCCGCGGGGGCGGTGAAGGACTGCCGGCCATGCAGGGCCGAGGGGAGCGCGGAGAGCGCGCCCAGTCCGGCCGCGCCGGCCAAGCTATTTCTCAGAAACGAGCGCCGATCGAACGTCTTTGAACTCATTTTTCCTCCTACGAAGCCGCCATTATACCATAAGCTCCGAAGAGGCACTCTAATTGGAAGGCTCTTCTCATCGACCCGGTAACTCGTATAATAAGGGCACTCCCGAATAAGGAAGAAACGGCAATGCCTGACAGCGCGGTTCCCCCGACCCTGAAGAAGTGGCTCGTCGCCGCCCGCCCGTGGTCTTTCCCGGCCTCGACCATGCCGGTCGTTTTCGGCACCTCCCTGGCCGTGGTCATCGGCGGGGCGCGCCTGGATGTCCTTTGCTTCGCCGCAGCCCTGCTGGCCATGGTCATCCTCCACGCCGCGGCCAACATGCTCAGCGACGTGTTTGATTTCAAGCGCGGGCTGGACACCCAAGTCACCCCGGTGAGCGGGGCGCTCGTCCGCGGCTGGCTTTCGACCAAGGCCGTCACGGCCGGTTCCTTCATCCTGTTCGCCCTGGGCATCGGGTTGGGCCTTGTTCTCGTCACCTTGACGGGCACCGTCCTTCTGATCATCGGCGCCGTCGGCGTGGCCATCGGCGCGGCTTACACGCTCCTCAAGTACAACACTCTGGGCGACTTGGCCGTCTTCCTGAATTTCGGCATNNTGGACCGTGCCCATGGCCATGCTGGTCATCGCCATCCTCCACGCCAACAACTGGCGCGACACGATCTCCGACGGCGAGCTCCGGGTTCGGACGTTCGCCTCGGTTCTGGGCGACAAGGGGTCGTTCGCCTATTACGGCCTGCTCCTTTTCGGCTCGATGGCCCTCATCTTCGCTTTCATCCTTGTCCCGCGCCTTCTTTTCAGGACTCTGCCGGCGATGCCTTGGACGTTCGTTCTGGTCCTTCTGGCCCTGCCCAAGGCCTTCCAATTGTGGGGCCGGGCCCGCCGCCGCCGCGCTCCCCGCCAACCTATGGATTTCATCATCCTGGACGGCGCCACGGCCCAATACAATCTGATCTTCGGACTGCTCTGCACAGTTTCAGTCTGGGCCTGGTTCGTCCTGGCCCTGCTGAAGAAATAGGCTGGTCGGCGGATGACCAAGTCCGGCTCCCCCCTCTTGCGATCGCGGCTCGTCGCCGCGCTGGCCGCCGCCCTCTTCGTCCCGCTCTTCATCCTGCGAGGGATCGGGCCGTTCGATTTTTGGTGGTGGATGAGCGCCAGCCTCGTCCTTCTCATCGGCCTGGGCGCGGCCTTGGATGCCGATTATGTCCCGTTCCTGCGGAGGGACTTCGGCGAATCCGCCGCCAAAAAAATCGGTCAGGGGCTGCTGGCCGCCTCGGGTCTTTACTTGATTTTCTTTGTCGGCAATTGGGCCGCGCGCCTCGTCCTGCCCTTCGCCGGAGCGAATATCGGGCAGGTCTACGGCTTCAAGTCGGGAGCGCCCGTCCTGCGAATCGTCCTGTCCATGGCTCTCATCATCGGCCCCGGCGAGGAGCTTTTCTGGCGGGCGTATCTCCAGCGGCGCTGGCAGAAGCGCTTCGGCCCGGCCGCCGGCTGGCTGGCCGCGACGGCACTCTATACCCTCGTCCATATCGGAAGCGGCAACCCCATGCTCGTTCTGGCCGCGGCCTTGTGCGGGCTTTTCTGGGGTTATCTCTATATGAAGACGGGCTCGGCGCTTCTCGTCGTCGTCAGCCACACGGTCTGGGACATCGCCGTTTTTCTGGTCGTCCCGTTCCGTTGAGATCCGCCATGCTGTTCATGGTCATCGAGACGTATGCCAAAGGAAAAGTCGAGGAGATCTATGCGCGTCTCGCCGAACGCGGCCGGATGCTTCCCGACGGCGTTGCCTATATCGATAGCTGGGTTGCGGCTGACCGGTCGCGTTGTTATCAGCTGATGGAGGCTCCGGAGGAGCGTTCTATCCTGAAATGGACCCGCAGCTGGGATGATCTCGTGGCCTTCGAGATCGTGCCGGTCGTCCTCTCCCTTGAAATGCAGGTCCGGCTGAAAACCTCGGTATAAGGGCGCTTCCCGCTTGGGGGCTTCTTAAAGGGATGACTTTTCCCGGAAGCGGATGATAAAATAATCGCAATTCCGAGGATCCGGTGGGGATCGGTATCGTCAAGGGGGAAGGATGCAATTGACAAGAATCCGGACGGCATCGCTTGGCGTCCTGGCTTTTGCTCTTCTGGCTTCGGCCCAGGATCGGATCGTATACAAGACCATCGACGGCGTCCCCCATGTTCTCAATCCGTCTCGCCCGCTCCACGGTACGATTACTTTGGAGGTGGCGCGGACCCGGACGATCAATCCCTATGATCAACCCGCGGTCGGGATGAACTCGCTCGCTTTCACCCGGCGCGAAACCGGAGAGGTCATCCTGTTTGACACGAACGGATCCGAAGCCCATCGGTTCGGTCCCGACGGAAAATACCTCGGGCTCCTGACCAAGAAGGGCCAGGGTCCCGGAGAATTCAGTCCCTTCTCTTTTTATCGGGTCGCCTATCATAGCCCGGATATCTGGGTGTATGGAAGCCGAAAAGTCGCCCGATTCGACCGGCAGGGAAGATTCCAGGGGGAACGAAAATTGCAGAATCGATGTTCCCTGAGTCTCGATACGGGGCGTTTTCTGGCCCTCGATTCGAAACAGGACGGTCCTAAAAAGCAGGTCGGGATTCTGAAGGAAGTCACGTTTTCGATGGACGGCGCCGAGACGGATATCGAACTCCTCCGGGCCGAAAACATCGGAGAAATCAGAAGCGCCGACGGCCGTTCCGGGTTCAGTGAGCCGTGGGGCACCCCAAGCTTCTTTTTTGCCGCGTCCCGGGCTGACGGCCGGATTTATTGCGGAGTGAACACGAAGTATCTGGTCCGCGTCAAGGATCTCGCAGGGAAGGACGCGTTCATCATCGAGCGGGAATATGAGAACATCAAGGTCAAGCGGTCCGAGGTTGAGAAATTAATTCCGTGGGCGCTGAAGGACGAGGGAATGAAATGGGCCCTTTCCGTGTACCCGGACCGCTACGCGGCCATCAGGGACGTGGCGGCTTTGCCCATGGG
>PMCY01000028.1:0-904 GCA_003154255.1 Candidatus Aminicenantota bacterium
TTTTCGCCGAGAACGCTCTTTCGGCGGCTTTTGTCCCCGTTCTGACCTCTCAAAAAGCGAAAGGCAAGAACGCGGAAAATTTATTTGCCTCCAATATTCTCAATACGCTCCTCGTTATCGTAGGGCCAATCACAATTCTGGGCATGCTGGCCTCGCCGGCGCTGACCAGAATCATTGCCGGTGGTTTCTCTAAAGTCCCGGGCAAAATCGCTTTGACAGGGCAATTGACGACGGTTATGTTCCCGTTCCTTTTTTTTGTAGCCTTGGCCGCTTGGGCCATGAGCGTGCTGAATATAAACGGGTCTTTCTTCGTCCCGGCCCTAGCGCCGGCGATTTTCAATATTTCTTCGATCGCGGTGCCGATCATCCTGTTCGGCTATCTCCGCGGGCGGGAGATTCAGCCTGTTTTCGGATGGGCCGTTGGGGTCACCGTGGGCGGCCTCATGCAGTTTCTGGTCCAGGTTCCTCGTCTTTTTCAAAAAGGCTTCCGCTATCATCTCTTCTTGAGTTTTAAAGATCCAGAATTCAAGCGAATGCTCGTCCTTTTTGCTCCGGTCGCCGTGGGACTCTCGGCTTCGCGCATAAATTTCTTCGTCAACACCATGTTGATTTCAAACCTGGCCGAGAAGAGCCTGACTTGGCTGGACAATGCCTATCGCATCATGCATCTTCCCTTGGGCTTGTTCGGGATCGCCGTCGGGGCGGTAGCTCTTCCGACGCTATCGCGTTACGTGGATGAAAAAAACACGACGGCCATCCGGGAAACTCTCTTTGATTCCCTTCGGATGGTTCTTTTCCTGACAATTCCGACATCCACGTTGATCGCTTTTTTGTGTCAACCGTTGACGTTTGTCATTTTCAGGCATGGCCTTTTTACGGCCACCGATTCGATTAAAACGGCCGC
>PMCY01000028.1:978-1116 GCA_003154255.1 Candidatus Aminicenantota bacterium
TTTTGACTCGAATCCTCTTTTCCGTTTCGCGGCAGGGCTGTCTTTCGCTTCGCTGTCGGGAGGCGCGGCGGCATGGACGGTATCTTGGGCCATCGGCCGAATCCTTGGTGTTTCGTGGTTCGGGAATTTATCCAATTT
>PMCY01000028.1:1198-2614 GCA_003154255.1 Candidatus Aminicenantota bacterium
CGGCCGGGAGGCCGTCAATCGGGTGCCCCCCCTCAGTTAAAGGGGACACATCGCCGGCGCTTTTTCTCATTTATTGAAAAAAACCGGCGGGAACGGGTAAAATGTAAGCGGCCCAGGAGGAAGAGCGATGCCGTTCATTAAAAAAAGAAAGCCCGGACTCCCGACGCTCGGGGTCTTCGTTCCCTGCGACCCGCGGATCGACGCGGAATCCCGCCAGCGGGCATTCGCTATCGGCGTGCGCACGGCGCGTCTTCTGGCCGACCGTCTGCGCCTCCCCGACGGATCGTCGCCCAATATTTTCTATGCCCCCCGCCTCGTGGATGGAGAGGCAACTGCCGATGAATCCGCCCGCGAGTTCAAGGAAGCCGGGGTGGATGCCCTGTTCATAGTCCCCGATACCTGGTTTTTCCCGGGCAAGACGGCCATGGCCCTGACCGCCCATTTCAGCCCCGACACGCCCCTGGCCTGCGTCGGGGGCAATAATGCGCCCAAGCCGGGCGTCGTGGGCATCGACGCCCTCGTCGGCGCCTATGCCCAGACCGGCCGCCTTTGCCCGATGGTCATCGGGACCATGCCCGAAACGGGCCTGGACCCCGATTACGATGCCAGGACCAAGGACGAAATCACGGACTTGGCCGCGGCCGTGCTGGCCGTCGTGGCCCTGCGCGGCCGGCGTTTCCTCTCCGTAGACACAGATTCCATGCAGATGGAGACGGCCCTCAACCATGTCCACGCCGCCCGCAAGTTCTTCGGCCTGGAATCGACCCGCGAATCGATGAAGATCTTCTCCGACATGCTGACCAAGAAAAGCGGCTTCGATCCCAAGGAGCTGGCCGCCCTGCGCGACTGGGTCATCAACGTCAAGTTCCATAACCGCATCTTCAACAACACCGCGGATATCGTCCAAAAAGGCTATCGCATTTATACGGGAGGCAGCGTCAAGCCACCTGCTTTGACCGCCGAGGACCGTCGGAAAATCGACGACGGACTGGCCCTCTATCTCATCATTCGCAATTATATGCGCGAGGTGAACGCCGTCGGCGGCGGCTGGACCAACCAGCTGGCTTGGGGCTCGGACCGGCGGGGCACTCCCATGACCACGGCCGACATCGCCGAGGCCCTCTTCAACTCCAGCGAGGACCATACGGGCCGCAAGACCGTCATTCCCTTCGCCACGGAGAACGACGTCCAGGGTCTTCTGACCATGATGGCCTATTGCTGGCTGTCCGGGGGCGGCCCGACGCTGTTCATGGATTTCCGTAAAGTCTACGAACCATGGGAGATCGAAAAGAACGCCCGCGATCTGGGCCTCGACCTCAAGCCCTATAAGGATGCGGCCTGGCTGAAGCGCGGCTTCATCGACGGCAACAATTCCGGCAGCGCCTCGCTCGACTATGCCGAGAAACATTTCCTGTT
>PMCY01000089.1 GCA_003154255.1 Candidatus Aminicenantota bacterium
TGGTTTTCGCCGGACTGATGGCCATGATCGACCCGCCGCGCCAAGAGGTCAAGGAGGCCGTGGCCAAGTGCCGGACATCGGGAATCCGGACGGTCATGATAACGGGCGATCACAAGAACACGGCCGTGGCCATCGCCCGGGAACTGGGGTTTTATGAAGGCGATTCGATGGCCTTGACGGGAGAGGAGCTCGACCGCTTCGATGACGCCGCCTTCGCCCAACGTGTCGATCACATCCCGGTCTATGCCCGTGTCTCCCCTGAGCACAAGCTGCGCGTCGTCCGGGCCTGGCGCAAGCGCGGCGACATCGTGGCCATGACCGGGGACGGCGTCAATGACGCCCCCGCGGTCAAGGAAGCGGATATCGGCGTAGCCATGGGCCTGAGCGGCACGGACGTGACCAAGGAAGTGTCGGACATGGTCATCACCGACGACAATTTCTCCTCGATCGTCGCCGCCGTGGAGGAAGGCCGGGGAATCTATGAGAACATCAAGAAGTTCATCCATTATCTCCTCAGCTGCAACTCGGGCGAGATCCTGGTCATGTTCGTCTCGGCTCTGCTCGGCTGGCCCGTGCCGCTCTTGCCGATCCAGCTCCTGTGGGTCAATGTCGTCACCGACGGCTTGCCGGCCCTGGCCCTGGGCATGGACCCCGTCGACCGCGACATCATGGGCCGGCCGCCGCGGCGGACGGACGAACCGATCATCACCCGCGCCCGGGCCGTTCTCATCCTGGCCCAGGGCGTCTTCATCGGCGGCTGCAGCCTGCTGGCCTTCGCTTTCGTCCTGTTCGTGGAGCACGAGAGCCTGGCCCGGGCCCGCACGGCCGCCCTCATCGCCCTGACCTGCAGCGAGCTCTTCCACGCCCTGAACTGCCGGAATCAGAGAGTTTCGCTGTTCTCCCTCGGGCTATTCACGAACGGCAAGCTGCTTCTGGCCAATGCCGCTTCCCTGGCCCTTCAATTCGCCATCATCTTCATTCCCTTCACCCAGACCGTTTTCAAGGTCGAGGCTCTCGGATTTCTGGACATCGCCGTCCTGGTAGCCATATCCGCGGCCCCCCTGGTGGCCATGGAGCTGGCCAAAGCCGTTCACCGGAAACGGCCATTTCTTCCCGCGATTTGATGCAGGCCATGGTCCAAGCCGACGAACTCAGCAAAAGCTACGGCAAACAGGTGCTCTTCGAGGGCGTCAGCTTCAAGATCAACCGCAAGGAGCGGGTCGGCGTCGTCGGCCGCAACGGCCACGGCAAGACCACGCTTTTCCGTCTTATCGCCGGCCTGGAAGAGGCCGATGCCGGAACGATCTCCGCCCCGCGCAACTATCGCATCGGCTATGTCGAGCAGCAACTGGCCTTCACCCAGCCGACCGTCCTTGAGGAAGCCATCCACGGCCTGCCGCCGGAAAGCCGGGATCAGGTCTGGCGGGTGGAGAAGATCCTCGACGGCCTGGGCTTCTCCCGGGCGGACTGGACCAAGAACCCGGCCGAGCTTTCCGGCGGATTCCAGGTCCGGCTCAACCTGACCAAAGTCCTTTTGGCCGATTTCAATATGCTGCTGCTCGACGAGCCGAATAATTACCTGGACATCACTTCGATCCGCTGGCTGGAAAAATTTCTGATCGCCTGGCCGGGCGAGCTGATGCTCATCACCCATGACCGCAGCTTCATGGACAAGGTCATCACCCATGTCATGGCTATCCACCGGAGGCGGATCAAGAAGATCGAAGGGGATACGGCGAAGCTTTATACCCAGATCGCCTTGGAGGAGGAGACTTACGAGAAAACGCGGATCAACGACGAGCGCAAGCGGAAGGAAATCGAGCAGTTCATCGCCAGGTTCCGGGCCAGCGCCCAGCTGCAGGGCCTGGTCGAGTCGCGCAAGAAAACGCTGGTCAAGATGGGGCGCAAGGACAAGCTGGAGACGATCAAGTCGCTGGAGTTCGATTTTGCCTATAAAAGATTTCCGGGCAAATATGTCTTGACGGCCGAGGGCCTGACCTTCGGATACCAGCCGGACCGGCCGCTGATCCGCGATTTCGGCATCTGCATCGGCGCCCGCGACCGGGTCTTCGTCGTCGGGCCGAACGGCAAGGGCAAGACGACTCTGCTCAAGCTCCTGGCCGGCGCTCTGCCGCCGGATCAAGGGACGGTTGTCAGCCTCCAGGCCGTCGCCGCCGGCTACTTCGAACAGACCAACGTCCAGAGCCTGGTGGCCTCCAACACGGTACTCGAAGAGATCGCCGCCGGCGACGCCTCGGTTGAGCCGGCCCAGGCGCGGCGCTTGGCTGGGTTGATGATGTTCGAGGACGACAACGCCCTGAAGAAGATCGCCGTCCTATCGGGAGGAGAGAAGAGCCGCGTGCTGCTGGGCAAGCTGATGGCCACGCCGTTCAACCTGCTCCTCCTCGATGAGCCGACCAACCATCTCGACCTGGAATCAAGCGACGCCCTGCTCACGGCCATCGACAACTTCCCGGGCGCCGTGATCATGGTCACCCATAACGAGATGTTCCTGGAAGCCCTGGCCGAGCGGCTGATTGTCTTCCAGAACGGCGGGGTGACCGTGTTCGAAGGGTCTTATGAGCGTTTCCTGGAACGGGTCGGTTGGTCGGGCGAGGACGATCGCGGCCGGCCGCGTCCGAGCGCGGCCGCCGCCGGCTCCGGTCCCGATGTGCCGGCCCCGCTTCCGCCCAGCCGCAAGGAAGTGCGCAAAATGCGCTCGGACGTCATTGCCGAGAAATCCCGGATATTGCGCCCGTTGGAAAAACATATCGCCGAGCTGGAGAAGTCGATCGAAGCGGCCGAAGCCGAACAAACCCGCATGAATGCCGAGATCGTCACCGCCTCCCAGGCCAAGGACAGCTCCCGGATCGTTCTTCTATCGAAAACGATCCACCAGCTGCGGCGGATGAGCGACGCCTATTTCGAAGAGTTGGAGCCGCTCCTGGACGATTTCGAAATGAAGAAGGCGACCTTCGACCAGCGCCTGGCGGAACTGGACGTTCTGGATTGAAAAGGTCGCGGCGGGGCTTAGGGCAGGCCTTCNNGGGAAAACGAGCGTGTTTTCCCCCGCCTACCCCAACCCCTCGCGCCACCTATTTCTTGTCGCCGTACCAGACTCCTGCCGCCATGTAATCCTTGGGGGTGAACTCTTCGATCCAGATGCGGATCGTTTCGACCGGCGAACCGAGCGTCTCCTGGACGACCTTGGTCATGGCCGTCAGCAGGGCTTTCTTCTGCTCGGGGGTCCGGCCTTCCAGCAAATGCACTTCGATGAGCGGCATGCGCGTCTCCTTTGGCGATTCGCCTTGATTATCGCCGCCGGGGCGATGCTGTCAAGAGGACAAGGGCGGTGGGGGCCCGAGAAAATCAACCGCCATCGTCATAATCGTATTCTCGATCGGACGCATCAGAACGGATTTCAGTATCGTATGGCGACAACGTCGATGGTTTGGCTTTCGCTGACCGGATCGGAGGGACGGAGGGTGAAGATCTTCCCGTCGTGACAGATGCTGTTGCGGGACACGAATTTCGTCTTGAAGGCATAGAGCCAGCCGCCGTCGGGACCAAAGACATCCACCGTGTTCTCGAATTCCGGATCGTCCGTGTCCTCGCCGGTCTCGCCGACCACGACCCAAATATTATTCCTATGGTCCCTGAAAATATTCCTGATAGCGGCCGGAGAAGCGGGGATTTTCATGCCTTGCTTTATTTGCCCCTTATAGAGTTCGTCCAATTGTCCGCGGGCTTTTTCGGAAAAGGGATGGACCTGATAGGTCCGGCCAAAAGCTTGCCGATGCGCACCCGTAGGATCGTATTCGATTAAAGAATACCGGCGGGCGGCATCCTCGGGAAAGACGATTCTTCCGTCCTTCAAAACCGCCGGGAAAACGATTTCCACGAAACCTTTCCCCATATTAAAGCCGGGGGAATAGGGAGATGTCAGCAGAATTTTCTCGCGCTCCCAACGGCCGCCCTCGAATCGTCGAAGGACGAAGTCAAGGTGGGTAAAGGAGGAATCCAGTTTGCCCGAGAAGACGTAGAGATCATCGCCTTCCACGAAAAAGCGGAACAAATTCTCGAGGTGCTTCGGTATTCGCTGGATGGAGAGAAATCGGCCCTCTAAATCGACGATCTTGAATTCGAGGCCGAAGCTTTGCGGAACGTGAATACGGTCGTTTTTAATAAACAACATCGATGGATTATAGAATTCCCCGGGACCTTGTCCCTTGCGGCCGAAGGAACGAAGATAGCGACCGTCCTCGTCGAATACGGAAATCGCCGCCGCCCAGGAATCCATGATGTAGAGGCGATTGTGGCTGTCGAAATCGATTTTGCTCGCGATCATCGCCCAAGGCTCCCGGTTCAGGACCTGGAATCTGGTGGCATCGATGGAATAGAGCTTTTTCAACTCGACGCGGCTTTTCTCGAATTTCGGCCGGGCATCAAAGGTCCGGACGATGTCCTCGGCGGGTGCTCCGGAAGCCCAAGCGATTCCCAGGACGATGAATGCTCTGAATAATTGCTTGAAATATTTATTCACATCACCCCCCATTGGTCTGTCGTGTTTCTGATCATATTTATAACGAAGGGTCGTTTCAATTCGTTTCGCCAACTTTCCGGCGGCCCGCAAAATCATTTTTGGATGATGAAAGAAAGCGGTCTTGGTAGAACCAATCATCCCCTCGGAACCTCATCGGCGGATATAGTTTCGCCGTCTTGTCTCTAGCCCCGGGTCGAGCTTTGTTCTCCTGCGCGTAGCCTTAAACCGCCGCCCGAATTCACCTTACTTCAACGTGAATCG
>PMCY01000187.1:0-1657 GCA_003154255.1 Candidatus Aminicenantota bacterium
TCATCGGCATTGTCGCCATCGCCCTCTTCGGCGTCGGAAGCTACAACAAGCTGGTCAAGCTCGACCAGGACGTCAAGTCGGCCTGGGCCCAGGTCGAAAACGTCTACCAGCGCCGGGCCGACTTGGTCCCCAACCTGGTCGAGACGGTCAAGGGCGCGGCCAACTTCGAGAAAGAGACCTATACCGCCGTCACTGAAGCCCGGGCCAAGGCCGGCCAGACCAAGATCGACGCCAGCCAGCTCAACGATCCGGCCGCATTCGCCAAGTTCCAGCAGGCCCAGGACCAGCTGGGCGGGGCCCTATCCCGGCTGCTTGTGACGGTCGAGAAATATCCCGAGCTGAAGGCCACGGCCAACTTCCAGGAGCTGCAATCCCAACTGGAAGGCACGGAGAACCGCATCACCGTCGAACGCCAGCGCTATAACGACTCGGCCAACGCCTTCAACAAGAAGCGCAATACATTCCCGACCGTCCTCATCGCCGGATTTTTCGGCTCCAAGTTCGCCGAGAAGGCCTATTTCAAGGCCGTCGAAGGCTCGGACGTGGCGCCCAAGGTGAATTTCAAGTGATCGTTTGATCGGGAATTCCTTGCGACGCCTTTCTCTCCCCGTCCGTGCAGCGGCGGTCCTGCTGCTCGCCGCCGCCGTCTTCGCCGCCGCAGAGATCAAGATCCCGCGATCTCCGGATCAATGGGTCACCGATACGGCCGGGTTTCTGTCCGCCGATGCCGTCGCCCGGCTCAACGCCAAGCTGCGGGCTTTTGAAACCGAGAGCGGCCACCAGCTTCTCGTCTATATCGGCAAGACGACCGGCGGATATCCGATCGAAGAATATGCGGTCAAGTGCTTCCAAGCCTGGGCGCCGGGCAGGAAAAGGCTGGATGACGGCCTGATTCTCTTCATCATGGCCGATGACCGCAAGATGCGGATCGAAGTCGGCTACGGACTGGAGGACAAGGTCACCGATGCCCGGGCGGCCCGGATCATCAANNCGGCCGAAAGCGTCCCGCCGCCGACGACGGCGCCGAAAACCCGGCTGACGCCGGGCGAGACGGTCGCCCTGGTCGTCGGCGGGATTCTCTTCCTGGCTTTCTGCATCACCCACCCCCGATTTGCTTTCGGGCTCCTGCGCCTTCTCTTCATCATTGCCTCCAGCGGCGGCGGGGGAGGCCGGGGAGGGGGAGGGGGTTTCAGCGGTGGAGGGGGCCGTTCGGGAGGCGGCGGAGCCTCAGGCGGCTGGTAGGGGGAATCCATGGCCTTCATGCATCAACGTAAAATGATCCGGACGATCGATGCCGGCCGGATCAAGGCCGCCATCGAGGACGCCGAGCGCCGCACGTCCGGCGAAATCCGGGTTTCGGTGTCCCGGTACTTCTGGGGAAAAATCGAGCCGGTCGCCTGGCGCGCCTTCCGACGCCTGGGCGTGTCCGCGACCAAAGACCGCAACGGCATCCTTTTCTTCATCGTTCCCTCCCGGCGCAAGTTCGTCCTTCTCGGCGACGAAGGCATCCACGCCCGGGTCGGGCAGGACTTCTGGGAGGGCGTGGCCGCGGCGATGAGCGGAGACTTTAAAAAAGGCCGCTTCAGCGAGGGCCTGATCCGCGGGATTGCCGAGGTCGGAAAGCGGCTGGCCGAACATTTTCCCTACGACCCGGCCA
>PMCY01000187.1:1695-2949 GCA_003154255.1 Candidatus Aminicenantota bacterium
TCGATGGCCGAAGCGGCGATGGCCTTGGCCCCGGCGTTAAGTCCTTTCCAGGCCGTCGATCCGAAGTTGCAGGCCACGGACGACCAGTGGTGGGCGATCACGCCGGGAACCTGTCCGGGGAACAAAATTGTAGCCGTCGGGGCCACCAGAGTCACGTCTCCCACGTCGGACGATCCGCCGCCGGTCGAATTGTCCCGCGGCGCGCGCAGCGGCGTCACCTTGGCCGGCATCCCCTCCTCCTTGGCCTTGAGCTCCTTTTGAAGGGCCTTGGCGAAGGCGTTTTCCTCGTCCGTCCAGGCCGGCATGCCGACAAGCTCGATNNGCGATGAAGCGGGGCGGCAGGAGCTCGGTTCCGGTGGCCAGGGCGCCGGCTTTGGCGCAGTTGAGGACGCGTTCGTACATCGATTCGATCACTTCGTCGCTGTTGCGGACGTAATACCAAACGCTGGCTTTGTCGGGGACGACGTTGGGCGCTTCGCCGCCCTCCAGGATGACGTAATGCATCCGATAGGCGGGGTCGAGATGCTCACGCAGGAAGTTTGTGGCCACATCGGTGATCTCGACGGCGTCCAGGGCGCTGCGGCCGATCCAGGCGGCGGCCCCATGGGCCGTCTTGCCGGCGAACGAGAAAACGACGGAGAAAACGGCGTTGCCGCCGCGGCCGTAGCCCGTCCCGAAGCCGCTGCCCGAATGGTTGTCGATGACCGCGTCGACGTTCTGGAAAAGGCCGGCCCTGATCATGTGCGGCCGGCTGGCGATGATCTCCTCGGCGGGAGAGCCGAACACCTTGATCGTCCCCGGAAGTCTGTACTTATCCATGGCTTCCTTGACGGCGATGGCGGCCGCCGACGCCGCCGTGCACATCGTGTTATGGCCGCACCCATGGCCCGGCGCGCCGTCCACCAGCGGATCTTTGGACGGCACCCGCCCTTTCTGGGAGAGCATGGGCAGGGCGTCGAATTCCCCGAGAAAGCCGATCACGGGTTTCCCGGAGCCGTATGTGGCGACGAAACAGGTGGGCATGCCGGCCAGGCCCCGCTCGACTTTGAATCCGGCCTGTTCCAGGGTGTCCGCCAGGAGCTTCGAGGAGCGGAATTCCTGAAGGCCCAGCTCGGCGTAAGACCAGATGGAATCCGAGATTTTGCCGAATCTGGCCAATACATCCGGCTGAGACAACCAATCGAGAACGCACTTCTTTTCTTGGGCCAGGGCCTTCACCCCGGCCGCCACGGGCATGGCTGCCGCCAGGACCAG
>PMCY01000234.1 GCA_003154255.1 Candidatus Aminicenantota bacterium
GTCGTTTCGCCCGAGATCGCCGTCATCGCCCGACCCGGGGCCGCGCCCCGGCGCGGAGAGGAGGATAGCCTGGCTCCCGTTCTGGCCCGCTTCAAGCCTCTGGCCCGCATCGAGGCGCCCGGCTCTCTCGAGGGCGGGGATGTCTTAGAGGCGGGAGGCCGTTGGTTTATCGGTCTGTCCGAGCGGACCAACGAGGAGGGCGCCCGGCAGCTGGAAACCATCCTGAAGTCATCCGGCCACAACTGTACCTTCGTTTCCGTCCCGGCCGGCCTGCACTTGAAATCGAGCGTCAACGACCTGGGCGACGGATGGCTCATCCTGGCCCCGGCGCTCGAATCGAATNNCGCATCAATGGACGCATCCTTCTGCCGGCCGGATTCCCCGCCGTCCGGCGAAAGCTCGGCGGATTGGGCGTGCCGCTTTTGGAAGTGGATGTCGGCGAGGTGCGCAAAATGGACGGCGGGCTGACCTGCATGTCCCTGCGCTTCTGAAGAAAAGGCCCCCATGAACCCGAAAATCCGCTGGGGCATCCTGAGCACGGGGTCGATCGCCGATTCGTTCGTCCGGGGCCTGCGTTTCTGCCCGGACGCGGAGATCACCGCCGTAGGCTCACGGACGGCCGCCGCGGCCGATAGGTTCGGCGCCCGCCATGGCATTCCCCGCCGCCACCCAAGCTACGAGGCCCTGGCCGCCGATCCCAACGTCGACATCGTTTATATCGGCACTCCGCACAATCTTCATTGCCCGAACACGCTGATGTGCCTGGAGGCGGGCAAGCCCGTTCTCTGCGAGAAGCCCTTCGCCCTGAACGCCGGACAGGCCGAACGCATGATCGCCGCGGCCCGGTCCCGGCGGCTTTTCCTCATGGAAGCCATGTGGATGCGCTTCATCCCGGCCATCCGGGAGCTGCGCCGGCTTTTGGCCGATGGTGTGATCGGCGATGTCCGGATGCTGGAGGCCGATTTCGGCTTCCCCGCTCCGTTCGATCCGCACGGGCGGCTCTTCGACCCCGCCTTGGGAGGAGGAGCCCTGCTCGATCTGGGCATCTATCCGATATCCCTGGCCTTTTGGCTGTTCGGGCCCCCCAGCCGGGTCGAAAGCCTGGCCGTATTGGGCCGGACCGGGGTGGACGAAAAATCCGCCGCCCTGTTCGGCTACGAAAACGGACGACTGGCCGTCCTTCATTTCACCCTGGCGGCAGACGCTCCAAGCGGCGCGGTGGTCATGGGGACCCACGGCCGGATTCACGTTCATCCCCCGATTTACCGGCCGGAGCGTCTTTCGCTTGTCCTGAAAAACCTATCCGGCCCGGCCTCCAAACCTCGGCCGGACTGGCTGCGGCGGCTCGGCCGTCTTTCCCTGCCGGCCCCACTCAGGAAAGCGGCCGCCGGCCATCGGGATCGGCCCTTGGCCTTCCCCATCCGCGGCAACGGTTACAATTATGAAGCCCAAGAAGTCATGCGCTGCCTGCGGGACGGCCGGTTAGAAAGCGCCGACATACCTCTCGACGAAACGCTGGATATCATGCGGACCCTGGACCGCGTCCGGGCCCCCTGGGGCCTGAAGTACCCGGGCGAAGCCTGAAGCCCCGCCGCGCCGCTTGCAAGCGTTCCTCCGCTCCGCTATAATCAATCCAACTTTTTGACAGCGGAAACGACGTACGGAAAAGATGACAGGTGCGTCCAGGGACGCCGGCGATTCATCCGTCATTAATATTCCCATCCGCAAAGGACGCCGGAGGAACATGGACCCATGGCGCAGTTTAAAAATCGGTGATCTCATAGCCCGGACTCCCATCATTCAGGGCGGCATGGGCGTGGGCATTTCGCGGGCCGGCTTGGCCGCGGCGGTGGCCGAGGCCGGAGGCATCGGCGTCATCGCCTGCGCCGGGATCGGGATGCTGGAGCCCGATTCTTTCACCGACTTCGTGGGGGCCAACCTGCGCGCCCTGCGCGATGAAATCCGCAAGGCCCGGGCCGCCACCAAAGGCATCCTGGGCGTCAACATCATGGTCGCCCTTTCCCAGTTCGCCGACTTCGTCCGCGTCGCCGTCGAAGAAAAGATCGACATTATCTTCTCGGGTGCGGGCCTGCCGCTCAACCTGCCCGAGCTGGTCCGGGATAAAGGCCGGACTAAGCTGGCCCCCATCGTCTCGTCCGCCCGCGCGGCGGGCGTCATCATCCGCAAATGGAAAGCCAAATACGGCAGGCTTCCCGATGCCGTGGTTGTCGAAGGCCCCCTGGCCGGGGGCCATCTCGGTTTCAGCCGGGAACAAATCGACGACCCGGCCTTCGCCCTGGACCGTCTGATTCCCGAAGTTGTGGCCGAAGTCAAAATCCACGAAAGGAAACATGGCTACGCCATCCCGGTCATCGCCGCCGGGGGCATCTTTACAGGCGGCGATATCCGGCGCTTCGTGGATCTCGGCTCGGCCGGAGTCCAAATGGCGACCCGCTTCGTCGGGACCGACGAATGCGACGCCTCACCCGCCTTCAAACAAGCTTATATCGATTCCAAGCGGGGCGACCTTGTCATCATCCAGAGCCCGGTCGGAATGCCGGGGCGGGCCATCCGCAACCGTTTCCTTGACGACGTCCAGGCCGGCAAGAAAAAGCCCTTTACCTGCCCCTACCATTGCATCGTCACCTGCAAGGCCGGGGACAGCCCCTACTGCATCGCCCTGGCCCTGACCAACGCCCTCAAGGGAAAGCTCGAGGGCGGCTTCGTCTTCGCCGGAGCCAACTCCTACCGCGTGAACGAGATCGTCTCCGTCCGCGCCCTCATCGAAACGCTCCGTGCCGAATACGGGTCGTTGGCCGCCGGCGGCGAATAAAGCAGGTCCGCTCCGGGATCTGGAATCAGCCGGCGTTCAGCCTCCGGCGGGCTTTAAATCCAATGGCGGACGCCCGCCTTCAGGCAAACGCCGTCCAAATAATTTTTAGAGCTTTTCGCCGCAATTCGGGCAGGCCTGCCAGCCGACCTGGACGTCCCGTCCGCACTTGGGGCAGCGCGGCTGGAGGCGTTCCCCGCAGGCCGGACAGAACGAATGGCTNNACAATCACGAATATCAAAAGGCCGAGCAGGTGCAGGAAAAACGCCAGGAGCGCCCAGAGAGCGCCGTTCATCCCCCGTTTTTCGGCGTCCTTATAAACCCAGACGATGATGGCGATCCATAGGGCCAGCATGGCCAGGCCGAAAAATCCGGCAAATCCCACCCAAGGCCACCAGTCGGAATGGAAAATGCGGATATTATGACCGCCGTTGAAGATTCCGTCGAACAGGCCGACGGGGGCGAAGAGCAGGTATTTGAGCGGCCAGGCCACCATCAGGACGAGCAGGACGACCAGGATGATGCCCAGTGTTTTTCCGGATGAAGCGTTCATGATCTCTCTCCTCATGAGTATAGACGAAATCCCGGCCGAAAAGTTCCCCGGGGCGTGCCGGAATGAGTCTGATTCTGGAGCATGGATTCGGATGCCGTGTCCAACGCAAGCGTCAGCCGTCTCTCAGCGGGCTCAGCCGCCGGCCCGTTCACGGGCCGCCTCGATGAAACCGCGAAAGAGCCCCAGGGCAGGCTTGTTTCCATAGACCAGATTCTCGGGATGCCACTGCACGGCGATCAGAAAGGGATGGGTGCCATATTCCATGGCTTCCGCTATGCCGTCCGCGGCCCGGACGGTGATCCGGAAGTGCCCCGGGGACCCGTCGTCGCGGACGGCCTGATGATGCCGGCTGTTTACCGCGAAACGCGTCCCGCCGCTGAGCGCCGCCAGCCGGCTGCCCGCCGCGGCCTCGACCTCATGGGCCAGGAAATTCTTGGGATCCTTGATGTTATGGGCGACCGTCGAAGGAAACTGGGTGGGCAGATCCTGGATGAGCCCTTTGCCGGCCGCCACGCCCAGCACCTGCATCCCGCGGCAGATGGCCAGAACCGGGATCTTGGATCGGAGAAGCACCCCGGCCGCCGCCAATTGGCCTTCATCGAGCTCGGGAACCGTCGGGCCCAGCTCCGGGCGGGGGTTCTCCCCATACCGGCGCGGTTCGATATCCGCCCCACCCGGAATCACAACCCCCGCATAAGACATCAGAAAACCTTCGAGGAGTGTCTCGTCTCTCCCGAGAAACTCCGCCGGCCAGCGCCGGTCAGGCTCGCCTCCGGCGAAGCGGACGGCGTCGGAGTAGGTGCGGAGATAATCATCGTCCGCGTCCAGGCCGAGGACCAGAATCAGGGGAATCATGCCCAGCATCATAACTCCGGAGCTTCCGCCAAGGCAATGAGAAGAAAAATCAACGCCAATCCCATTCGTATCGATGCCTCGTCAAAACGGCCTTCCCGGAAGCATCCATGTCCAGCGTATAAAGCCGGTTGCCGGACCAGAGCTGGGGCATTCGACTCAAGGCGATCCTGGCCGTATAGATGCCGTTCTCATCGAAGACATCGTACCAAAAAGAGGTCCCGCCGCCTGCCCGTTCCCAGGTCATGACGTAAATCCAGCCCCGTTCGTCGACTGTGAATTTCTGGAAGGCGGAATGGGTGTCGGGAAAATGAATGCGGATGTATGGAGCTTGCGCGTATTCCTTCCGGTAGGCCGCTTTCTCCTCNNCGGGGCCGAAAACCTTGAGCTCGTATCGTTGGGGATAGCCATAGACAATACGATCTCGGCCGTCGATCACCCACCACAGAATGGGAAGATAAACGTAAAAATCGTTCCCCACACTCTGAGGCTCCCAGTACTGGCCGTAGGACTTGAGCTCCTTGAGATCGGGATCGTATAGGCGGAGATAATAAAGCACGTTCGGCCTGGCGTATCGATAATAATGAACCAGAATTCGCCCCCGGGAATCGACGCCCAGCCGGAAGGTGTTGAAAGAGGCCAGGGATATCGATCGCAGGAGGCGCCCGTCGGCGGAAAAGAACACGAGCTTCCCGTGGCCGCTGCTCTCGACGGCGAGTTCGCCCCCGGCCGTGATCCCGACGATCTGCGGATTTTCCAATTCCCCCATTTCCGGAGTCGAAGTTTGGATCGATTTCCGGAAAACACCCCGGCCTGAATACGTTTTGATCAGAGCCGCCCGTTCGTCACAGACAAACAGCGTTCCCTCTCCGTCGACCGCGAAGCTGTCGATGGTCGAGAATCGATCGTCCCCCTCGGCCCGGCCGCTGAGGACATACTCCGTGGTCAGCTTCAAGACGGCCTTCTCGCGCAGAGGGCGGTCCGGGTTCTTGACAACGGGAATTCCCGATTCGGTGGTCGTCGCCGCCCGGAAAGGCTGCGACTCGGAGCACGCCGGCCCCAGGGCCGACAAAGCTAGGAACAAGATCGCGATCATTNNGGACCCGCGTTGTCACACACTCCCGCCGGATAGGACAAGGCAAAGCCGCCCCGGGAAGCCACTCCCCAAGACAAGCGCGGCGAAGTTTGGTAAACTGAACACATGAATCAAAGAATTCCCTGTTTGGCGATAGACGATGGGCGGGTCTCGAACATCTTCTCCGTGGCCATGCCGGGGCAGGATTTCAAGGAATACTCCCGGGGCTGGCTGGTCAAGAAATAATCGCCGCCATGACATTTATCCGCACGCCGAACTGCTTGGCCAAGCTCGACCGGATGAACAAAACGCTCCGCCACCAGGAGGCGGACCGGGTCCCGGTCAGTGATTTTTTTTGGGGTTCCTTCCTCGAGCGCTGGCGCCGTGAGCTGGGGCTGGCGGAGGGGATCGATATTTACAAGTATTACGACCTGGACTGGATCGCCACCGTCCCCAACATGGACCCCCACATCCGCGACTTCGATGTCCTCGAGGAGACCGGCGATCACATCATCGTGCAAACAGGGTTCGAAGCCGTCATCCGCAAGCAATACGCTGACCCGATGCCGTCCTTCCTTCGCTTCGAAACCGACACTCCTGAAAAGATGGCCGCCTTCCGCTTCGACGATCCGGCCGACCCCCGGCGATTCTTCAACCCCGGCGACAACCAGATCGCCGGCGTGGGCGACGGCTTCGCCCGCCATTCGCCGGCCTGGATCGANNCCGCCGGGGGCCTGCTCGACGGCATGGTCATCTGGGGCGACGTCGCCTACCGCAAGGATCTCTTCTTCTCCCCTGCCTACTGGCGGCGCCATTTCAAGCCCGTGGTCAAGGCCATAGTCGATGTCTGCCACGCCCGGGGCTTGCCCGTCATCTACCACGGCTGCGGCAACGTCTCGCGTATCTTCGGCGACTTCATCGAAACGGGGATCGACGCCTACAACCCGCTGGAGGCCAAGGCCGGCTTGGACGTCGTCGACCTGCGCCGCCTCTACGGCCATGCCCTGGCGTTCTGCGGCAACATGGATGTCGTCACCTGGGCCGAGGGCTCGCGGGAGGACATCAAGCGCATGGTCCTGACCAAGCTCAACGCCGCCAAGGGCGGCGGGTTCATCGTCCAGTCGGACCATTCCGTTCCGGCCAACGTCTCGGCGGCCAACTACGAGTACCTGATCGGGCTCGTCCGGGATTACGGACGCTATCCCCTGCGCCTCGGCGAATTCGATCTGCCCGATCTCCGCTGAAACGGGATGATGATTTGAACGTCCTCCTCGCGTCTATTGAAGTGAAGCCGGTCGTCCGCTCGGCGGACCTGGGGAGGACGCGCCTGTCCGCCCGGCTCGACAATATTTTTTAGGAGACGCGCATGCCGTTCGACGAAGCCCAAGCCAGAGAATTCGATGAGGCCGCGGAAAAAGCCCTGGCCGAGCTGCACGAACATTTCGAAACCTGGTCGGCCCGCGATCTGACCTCCTGGTGGGCCCGCTGGTACCTGAAGGCCGGGCACAAGCGGCTGGGCCGGATCCTGGTGGCCCAATCGAAGCGCCGGGACTAGGAGAACGCAATGAAAAAAATCCTTTGGCTGCCCGCTTTAGCTTTGGTTCTGGCCGTCGGGGCCGCTTCCTCCGCGAAGCCCGCCGGTTCGGACGATGTCCAGGCCGGCAAGATCGCGCTCAAAGAAAAAAACTATGATCTGGCCATCAGCCTCTTTTCCAAAGCCCTGGCCTCCGAGGAGCTGACCCGGGAGAAGCTCGTGGAAGTCTACGGATTTCGCGGCTTGGCCTGGAAAAAAAAGGGGGACCTCGACAAGGCCATCGCCGACTACAGCAAGGCCCTCGATCTCGATCCGAAGCCGTCAACGAATTACTACAACCGCGGCAATGCCTGGCAAAACAAGGGTGACCATGACAGGGCCATCGCCGACTATACGAAGGTCCTGGAGATCGATCCCCAGGACGCCGAGGCCTGCAACGCCCGCGGCTTGGCCTGGAAAAACAAAGGCGATTTGGAGAAGGCCGTCGCCGATTATACCAGGGCCCTGGAAATCGATCCGAAATACGCCACCGCCTACTTCAATCGCGGTGCGGCCCGCAAAAATATGGGGAACTTTGGTCCGGCCATCGCCGATTTCACCAAGGCCATCGATCTCGACCCGAAGGATGCCGAGGCCTATAACGCGCGCGGACTGGCCTGGAGATACAACGGCGACGATGAGAAAGCCGTCGCCGATTATACCAAAGCCCTTGAAATCGATCCGAAATACTCCATCGCCTGCTTCAACCGCGGCAAAGCCTGGGAAAACAGGAAAAACTACGCCCAAGCCGTGGCCGACTACGCTAGGGCACTGGAAATCGATCCCCAGGATGCTTACGCCGGCAACGATTTAGCTTCTCTCCTGGCAGCCTGCCCGGACGGAAGCTATCGGGACGGCCGGAGAGCCGTCGAAGTCGCCGAGAAGGCGTCGAAGCTGAAGGACGCGGCGTCCATCCTGGATACCCTGGCAGCCGCTTACGCCGAGTCCGGCCGATTTCCGGACGCGATCAAAACACAGGAGCGGGCTATCGCGAAACTCAAACGAGAAGGCGGGACGAGGGATTTACCCGGATTTGAAACGCGCCTATCACTCTATAAAAGCGGCCAACCCTGGCGGAAGAGGTGATCTTTTAGCCTTGTCATTACCGGCCGGGCTCACGGACAAAGACGAAGGCATCCCCCGGTTTTCTCAAGGCGGAAGCACATCCTCCGTCAAAATGCTACAATGACCCGCGTGATCAAGATCCGGCCCATCCACCTGGCTGTCATCGCGGCCGCCGCGTTGGCCGTATTCGGCGCGTCCTGCCGCAAACCGCGCCCGGCCACGCCGGTGGTCTACCGGTTCATCGATCAGCTGAAACCGTTGGGCCTCATCCTGAGCCCGCTCCAAGCGCCGGCCATGGCCGTTTTGGGTGAGAATGCCTTTCCCATCAAATCCCGGCCCATGCCTGAATCAGGGAGCGGGGATCCGGCCCTCGGCGTCAAGCGCAAAATCAATTTGGGCCTGGCCGAGATCGATATTCTCTTCGCTCCCCCGAAGAGCGAATACAGATATGCATTTCCCCTGCGCGACGCGGGCTTCCTCGATTTTGGAATCGGCATCATCCGGGACGCGAATTCAGCGGCTCAGACCGGCCCCGCCGCGGGGGCGTCCGACGGGGTCAATTTTCGAATCGTACTCAAAGCCGGCGGCCGGAAAAAGGTCATTTTCGAGGAGCGGTTATCTCTGCCGCTGACGCAAGAGTCCCGAACGCTCAATTTTTCCCGGCACAAGGTGCTTCTGCCCCCGCGGAGCGAGGAAGCGACGATTACTTTCGTCACCGCCGGGAGTCCGGGCGCATTTTCGTTCTGGCAAAACCCGGTCTTTTACGCCCCGAATTCGGGCGCTCCGAACATCGTGCTCATCTCCATTGACACCCTGCGGCCGGATCATCTGGGCGCTTATCATTGCGCCAAGCCCGTATCTCCGGCGATCGACGCTCTGGCCGCGGAGGGCGTCGTCTTCGAGAACGCCTATTCGACCTCGTCTTGGACCCTTCCCGCGCACATGTCCATGCTGACCGGCCTCAATTGCGGGCGGCATCGTGTCTATTACGAGGACGACCGGCTCGACCCGGGGATCCCGACCCTGGCCGAAAAGCTGAGGGAGAGGGGATACGCCACCTGGGCCGTCACGGGGGCGGGATTCGTCAGCTCCCTCTATGGGTTCTCCAAGGGCTTCGACGGATACGGCATGAACCAGGTCGCACTCACCGACGCGCGACTGGCTGAATATGGCGGGAATGAAGCGGTCGCCTGGCTGAAGGAGAACTCCGACAAACCTTTTTTCCTTTTTCTACATACCTACCAGGTCCATAGTCCCTATAAAAGCCCGGACCCCTTTCCGGAGCGGTTTCTGGGCCGTGATTCCCGCTTAAAGAAAGTCGACATCCAGACGGAGATGGGGGGTCTTTCGGGGATTTTCAAACCCATGCGCCCGGAGGAACGGGAGGATATTGTCGGCCTTTACGACGCCGGGATCTGCTATACGGACGACGCCCTGATCAAGCCGGTGGTGGACGCTCTTCGCGGACTGGGTGTGTATGACCGGACGCTGATCGTCGTCACCAGCGACCACGGCGAGGAATTCTTTGAGCACCACGGCTGGAACCACACCCATGGGGTTTACGACGAGCTCCTCCGGATCCCGCTCATCCTCAAGATGCCGGGATCGAAATTCAAAGGGCGCCGGGTCGAGCCGATCGTCCGGATCACCGATATCATGCCCACGATCCTGGAGATCGCCGGCGCTCCCGTCGGGGAAACGGCGATCAACGGGCGGAGCCTCTCACCGTTGCTGGAAGGACGGGAAAGGGCCGACCGCGTATTCCTGGCGGAATTCTCCGATAACGCCGTCAACGCCCAGATCCCCCAGCGGGTGGCGACCAATGAAGGGCGCCGCAAGATCATCCTCAACCAGCCTTTCACCAAACAAGAGATCGCCTTTTTTCAAACCCGGCCGCCCGTGCCGCCGCCTATTGAACTCTACGACCTTCGCGCCGACCCCGGAGAGCGGACGAATATCGCCGGCCGCCCCGAGGAAGCGCCCCTCCTTCGCGCTCTAGTCCAGCATGCGCAGGAGGCAGCGGCCCTGGTTCCCAAGAAAGTGGAGGGGCGATCGAAGATCGACAAGACCCTCGAGGACCAGTTGCGGGCCTTGGGATATATTCGCTGACCGGGGGAAACAAGGAAAGAGCATCGACCGCCTCGCCGACCGGGACAGAGAGGACATCATCGCCATACGCCTACGGCCGATCCCGGACATCCAGGACGTT
>PMCY01000276.1 GCA_003154255.1 Candidatus Aminicenantota bacterium
TGGACCGCTATCCGACCCCGGATGAAGCCTTCGCCGCGCCCCGGATCGAGCTCCGGGCGCTGGGTTTCGACGAGGACCTGGCCGGCCGCTTTCTCGCGCCCACCCTGCGGGAGCAGGCTCAAAAAGAATTTGACAGGCTGGGAAAGAATGGATATTCTCTTTTAACCTTTGGGGACGTCGAATACCCGGTTTTTTTGAAAGAGGTCTTCGACCCTCCGTATGTCCTTTATTGCTCGGGGCGGACGGAGGTCTTGCAGGGCCCGGCCATCGCCATCGTCGGGACCCGCCGGCCGTCGCCCTACGGCCGGGCGATCGCCGAGCGTTTGGCCGAGGATCTGGCCGCCCGGGGGTTGACCGTCGTCAGCGGTATGGCCCGGGGGATCGACGCCATCGCCCATGAAGGCGCCCTCAAGGGCGGACGGACGATCGCGGTTTTGGGTTCTGGACTTCTGCGGATATATCCGCCGGAGAACCGGCGGCTGGCGGCCCGGATCGCCGAGGAAGGAGCGGTCGTCACTGAATTTCCGCCGGACGCGGAGCCGATCGGGTTCCATTTCCCGCTGCGCAACCGCGTCATCAGCGGCCTGGCCCTCGGCGTCGTCGTGATCGAAGCGGCGGAGAAGAGCGGTTCGCTCATCACGGCCGGTCTGGCCCTGGAGCAGAACCGCGAGGTCATGGCCGTGCCGGGCAACGTCACGTCGGCTTTGAGCCGCGGCGCCCATTGGCTGATCAAGAAAGGCGCGGCCCTTATCGAGGACTGGGAGGACGTGGCCGAAGCTCTTCCCAGCCCGGTTCGCGAAGCGGTCCTGGCCGAAAAGTCGGGGGAGACCCGGCTTCTGCCGCTCCTCTCCGACGAGGAGGCGGCCGTGCTCGACCGGCTCGCTCCGGACGAAGCCGTCTCGGTCGACGAGCTCACGGAGCGCTGCGGCCGGACGGTCTCCGAGCTGCTGGCCCTGTTGCTGAGCCTGGAAATCAAGGGAGCGGTCAAGGCCGCGCCGGGCCAGTGTTATTTGAGGAGTCTGTAATGGAAAAGTCACTGGTCATCGTCGAATCGCCGGCTAAGGCGAAGACGATCAATAAATATCTGGGCCCGGATTACGTGGTCAAGGCCTCCATGGGCCATATTCGCGATCTGCCCAAAAGCAAACTGGGCGTCGACGTGGAAAAGAATTTCGAGCCCCTCTATGAGATCATCCCCGAGAGGAAGAAGCTCGTCGCCGAGCTTAAAAAAGCGGCCGAGGATTCCTCCGCCATCATCCTGGCGGCCGACCCGGACCGCGAAGGCGAAGCCATTTGCTGGCACCTCAAGGCCCTCCTGGACGAGGGCGACAAACCCGTCCACCGGCTGAAGCTCCACGAAATCACCAAGCCGGCTGTGGAAGAGGCCATCCGGCATATGACCGACCTGGACAAGAACATGTTCGATGCCCAGCAGGCCCGCCGCGTGCTGGACCGGCTGGTCGGCTATCTCATCAGCCCCCTGCTGTGGAAGAAGGTGGCCCGCGGCTTGAGCGCCGGCCGGGTCCAGTCGATCGCCATGCGCCTCATCTACGAGCGCGAGAAGGAAATCCGGGCCTTCATCGCCGAGGAATACTGGACCATTCACGCCCACCTGGCCGCTTCCAACCCGCCGCCGTTCCGGGCGGCCCTGACCAAAATCGACGGCAAAAAAGCCAAGATCGAGGACGGACCTTCCGCCGCAGCGATTGTCGCCGACCTCCAGGACGCTGCGTACCTTCTGAGCCGGATCAAGGTTCGGGAGAAGAAGCGCAATCCCTCGCCCCCCTATATCACCAGCACGCTCCAACAGGACGCCTATCAGCGCCTGCACTACCCGGTCAAGCGGACGATGTTCATCGCCCAGAAACTCTATGAAGGCATGCCCATCGGCGAGCTCGGCCCCGTCGGGTTGATCACTTACATGCGCACCGATTCCGTGCGCGTCTCCAACGAAGCCCTGGCTTGGGCCCGCAAGTATATTGAACAGACGTTCTCGGCCCGGCATCTGCCGGCCAAGCCGAATGTCTATGCCAACAAGAATGCCGCCCANNTTCCTTAAAAAAGAGGAATTCAGCCTGTACCAGCTCATCTGGAACCGTTTCCTGGCTTCGCAGATGAGCCCGGCCCAGATCGAAGAGACGGAGTTCGAGGTCACGGCCAAGAAGTACCTTTTCTCGGCCAAAGGCGAAGTCCTCAAGTTCGCCGGCTTCCTGGCCTTGACGCCCAAAGGCGAGAACGGGGAGAAAGAGACCCTGCCCCCGGCCAAGGAAGGGGAGACGCTGGCCCTTCGGCAGATCGAGCCCAAACAGAACTTTACCCAGCCGCCCGCCCGCTACACGGAAGGCACGCTGGTCAAGGAGCTCGAGGCCAAGGGCATCGGCCGCCCCTCGACCTACGCCCCGATCATTTCCACGCTCCAGAACCGGACCTATGTCGTCAAGAACGAAGGCAAATTCGTGCCTTCTGAGTTGGGCATGTTCGTCACCGAATTCCTGATCAAGAATTTCCCCGACATCATGGAGATCCGGTTCACCGCCCAGATGGAAGAGGAGCTGGACAAGATCGAGGAGGGCTCCTTGGAGTGGACGGGGTCGCTCAAGGAGTTCTACGCCAAGCTGGACGTCGACCTCAAGGCGGCCATGAAAGTCGACAGCGTCAAAGCCAGCGGCATCCCCCTGGACGAGATCTGCCCCAAGTGCGCCAAGCCGCTCGTGCTCAAGAGCGGCAAATTCGGCAGCTTCAAGGCCTGCTCGGGCTATCCCGACTGCGATTTCAAAGAGGCCATGGTCAAGAAAGAAGTCATCATCCTCGACGAGAAATGCCCCGAGTGTGCCTCCCCCCTCGTTCAGCGCACGGGCCGCTACGGCCTTTTCATCGCCTGTTCCAACTACCCGACCTGCAAGTATATCAAGAAGAAAAAGTCCGAGGATACGGGCCTGGCCTGCCCCAACGACTGCGGCGGGACGATCCTCAAGCGCGAGACCAAGCGCGGCCGTTTCTTTTACGGCTGCAGCCTTTTCCCCAAGTGCCGCTTTGCCACCTGGGACGAGCCGCAGAAGCGGCCCTGCCCCAAGTGCGGCAAGCCCTTCATCCTGCGCAAGAGCACGAAGAAAGACGGAACGTATCTCCATTGCCAGGACGAGAATTGCGGCTGGAAGGAAGTCCTCGAGGAGGCTACAATAGCCAAGAAGGACAAGGCGGCGGCCCCCAAGGATGCGCAAGGAGCTTGACGAGTTTCTGGAGTACCTGAGGCACGGGCGCAACGCCTCGCCCCACACGATTTCCGCCTACCGCATCGACCTCGAACAGCTCCAGGCCTACCTGGCGGGCCGCAAGATCCCCCTGCGCGGCGTCGATCCGGTCGTCCTGCGCGGTTTTCTCCACGAGCTGGCCGCGACACGGCTGGCTAAATCGTCCCTGGGCCGCAAGCTGGCCGCCCTGCGCTCGTTTTTCCAATACGGCATCAAGCAGGGCTGGATGGATGACAACCCGGCCAAGGTCCTATCGACGCCCAAGCTCGACCGGCCCGTGCCCGAGTTCCTCTCCGAGGAGGAGATGGAGCGGTTCCTGGAGCGCCCCGATTCCGGCAATGTCCTCGGCCTGCGCGACCGGGCCATCCTAGAGCTTTTTTATGCCGCGGGCATCCGCCTGAGCGAGCTGGTCGGGATCGATCTGGCCGATCTCAGCCTGGAAGAGCGCACGCTGAGGGTTCGGGGGAAAGGCCGCAAGGAGCGGCTGGTCCCCTTCGGCTCCAAGGCCGTGACGAGCCTACAGGCTTACCTTTTCGTCCGGCCGACTCTCCTTCAGGGAAATTTCGGCGAGTCGGCCGTCTTCCTCAATTACCGCGGAACGCGGATCTCACCGCGCTCGGTCGAGCGGCTGGTCGACAAATACGTTCGGCTGACCCTGCTCCGCCGCGGCGTCAGTCCCCATGCCCTGCGCCATTCCTTCGCCTCCCACCTGTTGGGGCGGGGCGCCGATCTGCGGGTCATCCAGGAGCTTCTGGGCCACGAAAGCCTGGCTACGACCCAGAAATACACCCACCTCAACGTCAAGCAGCTGCTCCACGTCTATCGCAAGAGCCATCCCCGGGCCAAATAGGGCTCGGGGGAGGGGATTCGCGCCACCGGAAATTTTTATGCCATTGGATCTCGCTTTTTTCGGCGGCTCAGAACTCGCCACATCTACGAGCCCGCGGACGATTCCCCTCCAGCGCAGGAGGGGCAGGGGAGGTGATATCAATACGATCAAAGCGGGGCGCGGGCGAGTCTCTATAATCTCCGTCGGTTATCGATCAACTCCAGTTCACGGTGGGTTGGTTAGTTTGTCTACCGGCGTCGTCGTTGGCGGGGCGGGGAAAAGATCAAAGCCTTAAAAATCAGGAAGTTGCGTCCGCGGTCGGGTTGGCATCGGGTTTGCATTAGAGGGAGGCGAAAGGAGGTTGGTCATGAAAACCAACATCGCCAAAGGGATCGCGATCCTGGTCATGCTCAGCGTCTTCCTCGCGCCGCTCGCGGCTCAGCAGGCCCAAACCAAGCCGGGTGAGAAGATCAACATCAACTCCGCCCCGGCCGACGTCCTGGACAAGCTGCCCCGCATCGGCCCGAAGGTGGCCCAGCGGATCATCGACTTCCGCAAGCAGAACGGCCCCTTCAAGAAGGTCGAGGAGCTGATGAAGGTCAAAGGCATCGGCGAGAAGACTTTCGCCAAGCTCAAAGACCTCATTACGATCTGATCCCGTCAACGCCCACCAGGGTGAGCCCTCCACCCTGACCCTCCCCCCCTTCGGGGGGGAGGGATTTTTATTTTTCTAGGATCGTCGGCAGGAAGCGGGACATCTTCGTCAGCGCCCGGCCCCGATGGCTGATGGCGTTCTTGACCGGCGGCAGGAGCTCCCCGAACGTCCGGCCCAGGCGCCGGTAATAGAAGAGTGGATCGTAGCCGAATCCCATGGCGCCGCGTCCGGCGTCGAGAAGGCGTCCCCGCACGCGTCCGGTGACCTGTTTGATCACCCGCCCGTTTCGGGCCAGGACCATGCAGCAGACGAAGCAGGCCCCCCGTTTCGCGGGTGGAAATCCGCGCATATGCCGCAGGAGCTTACGGTTGTTGCGATCGTCCGTGGCCCGCGGTCCGGAAAAGCGGGCCGAATAGACGCCCGGCGCCCCGGACAGCGCGTCCACCGCTAGCCCCGAATCCTCGGCCAGCGTCCAATTCCCGCTTAGGCCGCTGTAGAAAGCGGCTTTGCCGCGGGCGTTCAGGGCGAACGTCTTTCCGGTTTCCGGATACTCGGCGGAGATGCCCAGGTCCGAGAGCGACAGGACGCGCACCGGAAGTCCACGCAGGGCGGCGGCGATTTCGCGGGCCTTGCCGGCGTTGGTCGTGGCGACGACAATGGGGACGAGGCGTTTGTTCAAGGCGGATCAGCGGCCGATGGTGTCGCGGAAAAAAGCCAGGATGAAAAGGGCCAGAAGAAACAGCGTGTAGAAAGCGAAGCGCGGGCTGGTCAGCATTTTTTCGGGCTCCTCCATGACCTCGGCCTCGCGCAGGGTTTTGCGGAAGATGAGCAGGAAGAACACGACCAGGAACGGGGCGATGAAAAAGAAGGTTTGGAGCTTGAAAACGGCGGCGAAATAGAGGAACGCGGCCAGGCAGACCGCGGCGCTGATGATCATGCCCGCCAGGAGTTTGTTGCGGGTGTATCTTTTCTGGGAGGTCCGGTAATCGCCGGCCTTTTCCTTGAGAAAGCGGAATTCGGAAAGTCGCTTGGCGACCATGAGGAAATTGC
>PMCY01000222.1 GCA_003154255.1 Candidatus Aminicenantota bacterium
CGCGACCATTCCAGGGTCAGGGTATCCTTTTTGGGCGAGGGTTTGATGAGGATCGGCGTGTCCTTGCGCTGATCAACGGGCAGGAGGGGCAGGCTGAGGTCGAACCGGACCCGGGCATAGAGTCCGTCGGGCGAGTGGGGGCCGACCTCGGAGACGCGGTAGAACAAGTCATCCCCGTCAAGGGTTTTCCCTTCCACTTCGGCCTTGAAACGGAAGGCGAAGGCGCTGTCGCGGGCGGGAATCAGCGCCAATCCGCACCAGGCCTTGCCTTCCAGCGCGCCGATATAGACGTCTTTCCAGGGGTATCCCACCTCCGGGCGAAGGAAAAGCGCCGCTCCAGCCAGCGCGAAAACCGCGGCAGCGACGGCGCTAATCGTCCTTTTCCTGGTCAAGCGAACCTCCCCATGTCTCTCGAAACATCCATGGCCCCTTTAATTTAAAGGAAATGCCGGCCGAAGTAAACGGGCTTAGCGGACAATGCCCTCGGTCTTGATGGCCTTAACCGCATCGACGAATTCGTCCAGCTCAGACAGGGTAGAATAGACGCCGGGCGTGGCGCGCAGGTCCTTGAAGCCGTCGGGCGGGCCCATGCCGGTTGTGACGATGCGGGAATAAGTCTCCTGCCCTCGATCAAAACCGTGCCGATGCCGCAGGACATTCGCGGATCCACCGCTGAAAAGTGGCGGAAACCGGGAATATTCGCCGTTACCCGAACTTAATAATCCCTCAGATAACGAAGCCGCGATTCCTTGTCATTGGGGCCGATCATGTTGCGCAAGGCGATCGATAGGCGCTGGAACATGGATGAGGGTTCCTTGAAATACGATTGATAACCGGATCTGAAGCGAAGCCTATTGGCCGAAAGCCCAGGTCAAGTCAATTCCGGAACAGGATTGGCCGCCGCGCCGTGTTGTGATACGATAAATATATAATCTAAGAGGAGTCCGCAGAATGGATTTCCAGCAATATTTCAAATCCCGCCATGGCGAAATGCTCGCGCTCCTCAGGGAGCTGGTCCGGTTGGAATCTCCCACTTCCGATAAACAAGCTGTGGACGCTTGTACTTCCTTCCTGGCCGCCAAGTTCCAGTCCGTGGGGGCCAAAGTCACGCGGCATCCCCAAAAATCGACGGGTGATTTTTATGTCTTCGAATATCCGGCCAAGGAATCCAAGGCGCAGGACGGTCGGATTCTCGTCCTGACTCACGCCGATACCGTTTGGCCGGTCGGCCGCCTGGCCAAGATGCCTTTCTACGCCCAGGGCGAGAAAGTCTTCGGACCTGGCGTCCTGGACATGAAGGGCGGCTTGGTCCTGGCCTTTTCGGCCTTGCGGGCGCTGCGGGAGATGAACATGGCCCCGGCCAAGCGGATCGCCGTCCTGGTCAACGCGTCTGAGGAATGCGGCTGTCCCGAAGCCGATGAACTCATCAAAGCCGAAGCTCGCGCGGCCTCGCTCGTCCTTTGTCTCGAGCCGGCCCTCCCCGGCGGGGCCCTGAAGATTCAGCGCAAAGGGCGGCTTGTCTTGAGAATGGAGACCTCCGGCCGCGCGGCCCACGCCGGGCAGCCCGAGAAAGGCGTCAACGCCATCGACGAACTGATGGTTCAGTTGAAAAAAATGGCGGCCCTGCGGTCTAAGGACGTGTCCATGAACGTCGGCCTTATCGGCGGCGGCGAGAAGGCCAATGTCGTCGCCGACAAGGCCTGGGCCGTTCTGGACTGGCGCTTCTGGACGGCGGTCGAAAGGGACAAGATTCTCAGCTCGGCCAGGGCTTTGGCCCCGGCGGCGAAGGGAGCCCGGATAAAAATCATCCAGGAAAGCCAGACGCCGCCGATGGAAAAAACGGCGGCTTCGACCCGCTTGCTGGAAGAGGCCCGGGAAATCGCCGCGGGACTCGGACAAACCTTGGCCGCGGGCAAGACGGGCGGCGGATCGGACGCCTCCCTGGCCGCGGGGCTGGGGAAACCGACGCTCGACGGATTGGGACCCGACGGGGATGGCATCCACGCCGATGATGAGCATATCCTCCTGCCCTCCCTGCTGGGCCGGGCGGCGCTGCTGACCGAACTTCTGCGGCGGCTCTGATTATTGACAAACGTTTTTTTTATATACTATTCTATGGACGAATGAAATCATCGCGGAGAGGAAAAGGGGCATTTGTCTCGATTCCCTCCGTCGCCAAACAGGAGGAATCTTGATTAAAAAGTATTACCTGTTGTCTCCCGGCCCGACCCCCGTCCCGGAAAACGTCCTGGCCGCGGCGGCCGAGCCGATCATCCACCACCGCACGCCCGAGTTCTCCAAGATTTTCATGGACACGACCGAAGGTCTCAAGCTGGTCTTCGGAACCAAGGAGGACGTCTTTATCCTGACCTCCTCCGGCACCGGGGCCATGGAGGCCGCGGTCGTCAATACGCTTTCCCCCGGCGATAAAGTCCTGACCATCAACGCCGGCAAGTTCGGAGAGCGCTGGGGAAATATCTGCAAAGCCTACGGCGTCGCCTATAAGGAGATTGTAGTCGAATGGGGCAAAGACTATACCAAGGAGCAGCTGGAAGCCGCGCTCCAGGCCAACCCCGGCGTCAAGGCCGTCTTCTGCCAGATTTCCGAGACCTCGACCGGCGCCATTTTCGACATCCGGGGTTTCGGCGAAGTCGTTGCCAAGACCGAGGCTATCCTTGTAGTGGACGGGATCTCGGGCACCGGGGCGACCCCTTGCCCGATGGATGAGTGGAACATCGACATCATGGTTTCGGGCTGCCAGAAATCCTTCATGATCCCGCCCGGCCTGGCCTATATCGCCTTCAGCCCCAAGGCCTGGAAGCTCGTCGAGACGGCCAAGTGCCCCAAGTTCTACTTCGACGCCCGCAAGGCCAAGAAGAACCTCCTGGACAAGACGACGCCCTGGACTCCGGCCATCTCCTTGGTCATCCAGCAGAAAAAGGCCCTCGACATCATCGTCGGCATGGGCCTGGAAAAACTCTTCGCCCACCATCGCATTCTCGGCGACGCCACTCGGGCGGGGGTTAAGGCCCTCGGCCTGGAACTCCTGGCGGAGCGGCCGGGCAACATCCTGACCGCGGTCAAGACGCCAGCCGGAATCGAGGGCGGCAAGATCGTCAAAACCATGCAGACTAAGTACATGGCTTATATCGCCGGCGCACAGGACCCGATGAAGGGCAAGTTCTTCCGCATCGCCCACCTCGGCTACATGGGCGGCTTCGACATCATCACCGCCCTGACGGCCCTGGAAATGACGCTGGCCGATCTGGGCTATGCCTTCGAAATCGGGGCCGCGGTCAAAGCCGCAGAGCCGATCCTGAGGGAGAGCTGGTCATGAAAAAAATCCTGATCGCCGATTCTCTGGACAAGGAAGCCACCGAACTGCTCCAGGCCGTGCCCGGCTTCGAGGTCACGGTCAAAACGGGTTTGGACGAGGCCGGACTGGTCCGGATCATCCCCGGCTTCAATGCCGTGGTTGTGCGCAGCGCCACCAAGATCACCAAACCGGTCATCGACGCTTCGTCCGGGTTGGAGATCGTCGTCCGGGCCGGCATCGGACTGGATAATGTCGACGCCGCGGCGGCCAAAGCCAAAGGAATCCAAGTCGCCAATACGCCCTCGGCCACCACGATTTCGGTGGCCGAGTACACGTTTGGCCTCATGCTGGCCGCGGTCCGCCAGCAGGGCCGGGCCAACCTGACCATGAAACAACATAAATGGGAGAAGAAGGTCCTCCACGGGACCGAGCTTTTCGGCAAGACGCTCGGCCTCATCGGGGCCGGCCGCATCGGACTGGCCGTGGCCGAACGGGCCATCGCTTTCGGCATGACCGTGCTGGCCTATGATGTCGTGCCCATCAAAACGAAATTGGCCGTCCGGCAGGTTCCGCTTGACGAATTACTGGCCCAGGCCGACGTCTTCTCCCTCCACGTACCCAAAACGCAGGGAGCCCTCCTGGGACCGGCCGAGTTCGCCAAGATGAAAAAGGGCGTCGTCCTGGTCAACGCCGCGCGCGGCGGGGTCGTGGACGAAGCGGCCCTTCTCGAAGCCCTCAATAACGGAACGGTCAAGGCCGCGGCTCTGGATGTTTACGCCAAGGAACCGCCCGAGGACTGGACGCTGGTCGACCATCCCAACGTCACCGCCGCTCCTCACATCGCCTCCCAGGCCGAGGAAGGCCAGAAACGGGCCGGCCTGGAAGTCGTTCGCCTCCTCAAGGAAAAGCTGGCCTGAAGGCCGGCCTCGAACCGATTCGGAGNNGGCGAAAGAGAGAATGCGCCATGGTTTATTTCGACAATAACGCGACGACCCCGCTCGACCCGGCCGTCGCGGCCAAAATGACGGAATTCCTGCACTCGAGCTTCGGCAACCCTTCTTCGCTCTACCCCATCGGCCGCCAGGCCAAAGAGGC
>PMCY01000022.1:0-2552 GCA_003154255.1 Candidatus Aminicenantota bacterium
GCGGCCCGGCCGAGCATGGTCAGGAACAGGACGGCCAGGACCGAGGCGATGAGGAACGCGGCGAGGCCCAGGGCCCACTTGAACCAGGGCCGGACCAGAAAGGACAGGCCAAAAAGCTTATGGAAGGGCATCGTCAAGCCCATGAATGAAACGGCCGAGCGGACGACCGCCTGCTCCGTCTTGAGCGGACCGGCGGCTTTTGTCCGGGCGAAGAAGAATTTCGAGCCGCCGCTATGGCAGTCGGTGCAGCCGTTGACGCCAAGCGCCTGGCGGGCCGGGCGGACGCGGTGGGCGATCGGCCAGGTCAGGGGCGCGGCGGCGTCGTCGGAGACGGTCTCGAGCGCGCCTTTTTTTCCCAGCTTGAACATTTTCCCGTCGCCGATATAGGCGCATTCGCCGGACGTTTGGGTGGCCAGGGCTTTGAGAACGAGCTCGACCTGCTCCTCGGTCAGGGTCTGATCGGAGCCGGCCAGCGCGTCGAGCGTGCGCAGGTTGAGAGTCGGGATGAACGGCCCGATCTGATCGCCCTTGGCCCAGAGGAATTCCGGCGCGGCGGCCGGCGGCCGGTCCTTGCGCTCGCTCTTGTCCAGGGCGCTTTCGGCGATGCGGTATTGCCAATTTTTGAAAATCAGGACGGGACGGCCCGGGGCGCCGTCCATGACCGCCAGGCCTTCCAGGATCTTCTGGACGCGTGCCTCGGGCTCGACGGCCGTCTCAGCGTTGGCCGGATCGAAATCGGGGATGAGCGGCGTCAACCGGCCGTCTTTGCGAACCAGGACTTGGGCGGCGGGGGCGGCGCCTTTTTTCACCGGCGCTTCGACCGGACTGGAGGATAAGCCGCCGTCGCTGTTGATCTCGTAGATGCGGCTGCCGTGGGAGAGGACGGCGATTCCGTCCACTTCATTGAGGCCGTTGAGTGCGGCCAGGATCTTGATGACGGGAGTCTCGGGGACGAGGACATCGCCCGCGGCGGCGGCCACGTCCGCGGGTTTGAGGGGCGTCAGCTTTTTATCCGCGATCCGGGCCCAATAGGCCGGCCAGACGACGCGGTTCGGGGACAGCTTCTTGTTGGCGTCGCGCACATAGACGGGCTCCCCGATGGAGGGCAATTCGGTGGACCAGTCGGCCACGCCGAAGATGCCCAGGCGGTTGGCCCGGGCCGTTCGCACGCGCGGCGTTTCTTTGGCGGGCAGAGGTCCGGAATGGCAAACCGTGCAGTTCAGGCGCTTGAAGTGGATTTCCGGAAAGCCCTTGTGGATCGGGCGCGGCGCGCCCATCCGTCCGGGGATGATGGCTTTGCCGTCGGCGGTCTCTCCGCCCTGGTGACAGCCCCGGCAGGTAAAGTCCTCGCCGGCCGCGGCCGGATTGAGCGCGCCTTCGCCCTCATAGCCGCGGACCATCATGTGGCTGATGTCGTTTCTGTGGCATTCGGCGCATTTGAGGCCGGCCGCCGTGTGAACGTCATCGTCGAAGTCGCGCTTGGCCTGCCCGGCCGGGGCCGAGGAATGGCAGGCCAGGCAGCGGGCGTCGTCGGCTTTGTAGTTGAGGTCCAGGAAGGCCTTGTGCTTGGAGTCGAAGAGAGTCTTGTTGTACTTGACCGAGGGGGCCACCGCCCACTCCGAATCGTCCGGGTTGGGGCCGTCAAAGAGGTCCCAGGTCGGCCGCAAGCGGGAGGCCATCCCGCCGACTTCGCCCAGCCCCGAGGCTGCGGTGGCCGCCCAGCGGAAGTTCTCGCGCAGGACCTGTTTGGCCCACTCGCTCGGGTTTTGGACCCGGGCGGCATTGTGACAGCCCAGGCAGTTGATCTCGATCTTGCCCGAGACGCTCCAGCGCGAATCGGGGGTCATCTCGGAGTCGGCCGGTTCGGCGACGCTGCCTCCGGGAAAATGGCGGCCGAAGAGAAGGGTGAAATCCCAGTTCGACAGGCCGAGGGCGGCCGGATTCCACATCCCCTTCCAGGGCCGGTAAGAGAGGGGGATTTGCGTGCCGGTCCTCTCGTCGAGCAGTATCCAGGGTTCGCCCGGCCGGCCGGGCGGCACATCCGCGGCGGCGTTGAAATGCCAGCCGCCCTTGATGACGTTGTAGTCGTGGCAGGGGGCGCAGGAGAATCGGGTTGAGAACGGAAGGGGGGAGGTTTCGGTGGGGACGATGAGCTGGTTGGTCTCGTCCCGCAGGGGAATCTGGTGGACCGGGGAAATGCGGCTGCCGGCCCACTTGGTGTGGTCGACGGCAAGGGCCGCCCCGGCCAGCAGGAGAGAGGCCAGGATCGAGAGATAGGCCGCCCGTCTCATGTCCGTCACGCCTTGAAGTCCGAGGGGCGGAATTGGATGAGCGTCTTCGTCCGCACGGCCTCGTTGACCCGGATGACCGCGACGGCGCTCTCGTAGGCCAGGTCGGCCGGGCAATTGAGCTTGGATCCATGCCGGACGGCGCCGAAGAAATTTTCCAGGTGCGGCTGGTGGGCCGGTTTGGCCAGATCGACCGGGAGCGGCCAACGCCCGGCTTCGGCGGTGACCCGGACGTCGATATAGATGTTCTTGGTGTCGACCTTC
>PMCY01000022.1:2721-2877 GCA_003154255.1 Candidatus Aminicenantota bacterium
GGTGCGAGCCGAGATCGACGATGGGCCCGCCGCCGAAGCGCTTGAACCAGCGCCAGTTGCGGAATTCCTCCATCGAGTTGTAGCCGTAGGCCTGCAGCTTGGCCGGATCGATGACGTACGTCTTGGGCCAGCCGAGCATATCGGCCTTGGAGCGGT
>PMCY01000249.1 GCA_003154255.1 Candidatus Aminicenantota bacterium
GCTGTAGGCGACCTGGGTATGGAAATCGACGTAGTCGAAAGCCCAGCGGGCCGAGGCCCGGTTGAGCTCGTAATGATCGCCGACACTAAAGGACTTGGGCATGGCCGTCACCCCGGCATAGAAGGGCATGTAGCAGGCCGTGTCCTGGGCGCCCCAAGACAGCCAGACGATGCCGCCGATCGGATCGGGGAGCCAGGGTCGGCATTGGGTCACGGTCGTGTATTCGGCGTTGGCCACGCTGATCTTGCGGGTGTTGGACCAGTAATTGGGGTTCTGGAAGGGTCCCCCGCGGATGCCCTGGACGGGGTCGAAGATCGTCCCGTAGGACTTGTCCCGGGTCAGGGCCATGACGTCCTGCACGGACAGCTTTTTGTCGGGCTTGACCGAGAAGGGCAGGTCCATGTTGGGCGTTTCGGCTTTGAGCTTGAGCGAGGGAGCGACGGCGTCGAAGAACCGCCACATCCGCTGGCGCCGGCCCTGGCTGCTCAGGGCGCTGCCCTCGGCCGGAGAATAGGCCCGTTTGAAATTGAAGGGTTTGCCTGAGGCCGGGTCATAGAGCTTGTTGTCCACGGCACAGGAGACGACGTTGGACGAAGCCATGAAGAAGTCTTTGTTCGTGAGGTCGATCTCGCCGATGCGGGACTCGTTGGGGCAGACGCTGACTTCGCCGTCGGGCACGCGCTCCGCGCACCAGACAGCGCCTGGCTTGCCGCTCTCCGGAACCCACAGCGGGCCGACGGGCATGATTTCAAAGATCCAGACTTCCCGGGGATCGGTGACGGCCAGCATCTCGCCGCTGTCGACGAAGCCGTAACCGTATTTTTCGGCTAGCCCGCCCATGAAGGCGATGGCTTCGCGGGCCGTTTTGCAGCGCTCCATGGCCAGAAGGGTCAGCATGGTGAGGTCGGTTTTGACCGCGGGTGTGGAATTTTCCAGCTTGCGCACGGTGCCGATCGTTGATTCGCCGAAAGCCAACGACTGGTCGTTCATGTAGCCGAAGACCCCGTGCATGTAGCCGTAGGTATGGGCCGGTTCAGGGATTTCGACCCCGGTGAAGTCCTTCTTGATGAGGTCCCACTTGAGGCCTTCCTTGGGCGGCCAAGCCTTGGTCTGTGAGATGTGGTAGAGCCTGCGCATCTCGCCGGGCTTGTGGTCGGCGGCGGGGACTTTGCGCCAGGTCCAGTCGCACATGCCGCAGTCGGCGGTGTGGGTGGCCATGACCGACCCGTCGGCCGAGGCGCCCTTGCCGACCAGGATGACGGTGCAGTGGTCGTTGGGAGGCGAGTCGAAGTCGGTACCGGCGACGGCGGAAGAGGCCCCGAGCGCGATTTGGGGATCACGTCCCGCCGTACTCGTCTGGGCCATGAAAGCGCAGACGAGCGCTGCGCCGAAGAAGATCATCAGGGGGGAAAGAGGTCGTTGGGCAATCCGTTTCACGCAGTCACTCCTTTTTATCTTGGGGAAAACGCCCCGCGGCGTCCCGCCCTCTCAACGAAATAGGGGAATTCGGTATGATGCCCCCTATTCTTTTATTCAAAATAGACCGATTTCGGATCAGCCTTGGCCGGGTCGTGGAAATATTTTCCGATGCCGTTCTGGACGATCTCGGCATAGCGGGGGAAGCCGCTCAGCTTGATGCTCCGCTCGGGGTTCTTCTTGCTGAACTGCTTGAGGATCTCCAGGGCCACGCTGGCGTGCTGGCCGACCCGCTTGTCCATGGGCCAGCCGGTCTCGTCATAAGAGACGAAGAGCTTCTTCTTCTTGGACAGGCTGAGCAGGAAATCGTCCTTGCCGTCGATCAGGAGCTTGACCGTCTTCGGTCCGGTCGGCTGGTCCAGGAAGGGGATGGGGGCTTCCATCAGGAAGGGCAGGGTGTCGGCGTAATCGCCGATCTCCCGGTGCGACAGCCCGCGGAAATTGCCGGGCGACGGCTCGACATGGTTGTCGAAGCCCTCCATGGCCTTGACCGTCATGGAGGCCATGGTGGCGATCTTGGCCGACTTCTGGGGAGCGACGATGCAGTTGGTGACCGGGAACATGGTCTCCGCGCCGTGGAAATCCATGGCCACGTCGACCTTCTCTTTGCGCATCAATTCCATGGCCGCGAAAGTGACCCTCTCCATCAGCAGGCCGTTCGGCCGCCCCGGCCAGGTCCGGTTGGTGTTGCGGCCGTCGACGTAGGACAAGGCCTGTCGTTCGGGGTAATGGATGTAGACGTCGGGATCGGGCCATTGGTCGAGCGGCGAGGCATCGCGGTTTCCGAAACGGAAGCGGACCTGGCCCCATTCGGTCGGGATATCGAAATAGAGCGGGTAGCCGTCGCCTGGTTTGGTATTGCGGCTGCCCGAAGCGTTGAACGTCAGGGCCACGTAGAGGGTGCCCTTGTCCACGACGGCGTTCTCGACCAGGGCCATCAGGGCCAGCAGGCCGGCCGGCTCGTTGGCGTGGGTGTCCGACATCAGGAAAGCCTTCCCGCCGGGCTCTTTGCCTTCCATGACGAAGACGTCGATATCGCCCATGGTGCCCTTGAGCGTGGGGGCGTAATCGCTGAGCTTGATGACCTTGGTGACCCCCGGCCCGGCGATGACGGGCATCGTCGAATGGCGGTGCCGGTAGAGGGGAACGGCGCCCAGGGCGGTGACCACGCCGATGACGGCGACGAGGACGATCTTGACGGTGCGTTCTTTATTCATGGGTTCTTTCCGCGGCCATCACTTGACCCGCAGGATCCGCAGCAGAAGCGGGACGATGACCAGCAGGTAGAGGATCATGTCGTTGACGCTTTTCTTCTCGTGCCAGAAATTCCAGCCCAGCATGCCGACGATGAAGGCGGTGATGAGGTAGTAGAAGATGGTGATGACGGGCATGTTCGTGCTCCTTCACATGCTCCAGCGGACCAGGAAGGACAGCTTGGCGCTGTAGATGATCATGAGGATGCTGACGACCGTGATGACGAGCCAGGGTAGCCAGAGCTTCCTGAGGAAGGAGCCGTAGGTGCCCTTGTAGTCCGAGACCATGACGCTCAACCGGCCCATGAGGGCGGTCGGCGGCAAGGCGCTGCCCAGCGGCCAGAGGATGCTCAGGGCGGCGATGACCACTGTGGCGTGCAGGCCGATGGAATTGAGGAACCAGACGAGCGGTATGCCCAGAATGGCCGCCGCGCCGAAGGTCAGGACGCCTTCCGAGACGGGAATGATCACGGCCAGCAGGATGTAGAGGAGGATGAGGGGCGTGCTGATCATGGCGAAGGAGAACAGGCCGCGAACGCCCGTGGCGGTCATGATCTGCTGGAGCATGCCCACGACGATCATCGTCGCCAGGAGAGGCAGCAGCCGCTTGACCGTCTCGCGGGAGAGCGTCAGGACGTCGATCTTCTTGGGGCTGACCAGCCAGGCCACCAGGGCGGCGGCCGTGAATTCGAGGGGCAGGCCGAAGATGGGCGTGCCGAAGGGCCAGATGCGGTAGGCGACGACCATGCCAAAGAAGGTCAGGAACGGCAGGAGGACCCGCCACCAGCTCATGCCGGCCGGAACCTCGGGCATGGCCGCCAGGGCCTCGGCCTTGTTCATGCCGCCCTCCTTCTTCAGCCCATAGAACAGCACGGTGAACGTGCCCAGGATGAGGACGGGGATGCCCAGGGTCCAGGTGAAGCCGACGTAGGGGATGGCCGTGCCGGCGCACAGGATCATGGCGTAGATGTTGACCGGAGGGGCGGCCGCGGCCAACCCGGCCACGATGAAGAGAAGCGCGGCCCGCTTCCGCTCGGGAACACCCATGAACTTCAGGGCCATGGCCACGGGGGCGCCGACGACCAGGATGGACATGCTGCCGGCGCCGGTCAGCGCGCCGGGAATGAGGGTGATGAGCATCAGGACCAGCAGGGCCGCCACCCGCATGTTGTAGAACGTCCGGATCGTGCCGCGGACAATGTAGTTGATGCCGCCCGATTCCCCGACGATGGCCATGAAGATCGAGGCCGTGGAGAAGACGAGCATGACGTCGAGGTAGGGGAACATGCCCTCGACGAGGTGCCGGGGGAGCTCACCGATGGGCGGCGTCTTGAGGAAGGCCCCGCCGATCCCTCCGGCCACTGCGGCGGCCAGGATGCTCAGCTCCACGGACAGTTTTTTCGCCTTGGCCGCGGCGTACGCGACCACCATGAGGATGAGGATGAGGAGGACTTGCAGAGTCATGAGTTTAGCCTATGCGGCATTGTAGCCCCCGCCCCGGCAAGGGTCAAGGGCAAGCCCCGGACAAATCGAAAATTCAGGACAGCCGTCCGCAATTGGGGACATCGGCGAAGGCGCGATTTCATGGTTTCGGCCTTGACCCGGCGTTTCCTTTTTGGCCCATACTTTGCTTATGATTATTTTAAGTTTATGCTAAGAGTCCAGATGGAGGGAATCCATGTTGAGGGGCGTCTCTTATGTGAACCTGTTTTTCATTTTTTTCTCTATTTTCCCCCAGCAACTCTCCCATGAAGTCCGCGTCGTCAACATCGCCGTCCCCGTCCGCGTCTATGACGGCGGCAAATTCGTCGATTCGCTGAAGCTTGATGACTTTGAGGTTTATGAAGACGGCCAGCCCCAACCGATCCAGGCCGCATATTACATCCAGAAAAACGACGTGAAGCGCGGGGAAGCGCCGGGTCGGACCGCGGCGCCGGTGGCCTCCCGGCATTTCGTCCTGCTGTTCCAGATGATGGAGTATCTGCCCGAGCTGAATGACGCCATCAATCTTTTCTTCGATGAAATCCTCCGCAACGGCGATTCGGTGGATCTGGTCACGCCCAGGAAAACCTATCGGCTGGCGGGTTCCGTGGCCACCGAGGCAGGCCGGCGTAAAGCCAAGCAGGAATTCATTTCCAAGGTCCGTCAGGATATCCTCATAGACAGCGGAGCGTACAACTCGATCATCCGGGATATGGTTCATAATCTGGAGGCAATTCAGGACGCGCAATTGGACGAAAGGAGTGACAGAACCCTTCAACTCAATGCCTACAGGGACAACTTTCAAAGGCTCGAGGCGCTCCAGGCGATCGACCTGACCAAGATGTCCGCCTTCGCCGCCGAGCTCAAGAAGAGCCCGGGGGCCAAGCATGTTTTCCTTTTTTTTCAACAAGATCGAGTTCCCCAGTTCTCGACGAGAGCCTTGATGGATTTTGTGTCCCACGCGAGCCCTGAAGAGGTTTTAAAAGTCCAGGAACTGATGTCGCAGGTTCGCCGCGATGTCCCGATCGACCGCGAAGCGATCGAAAAAGCGTTCGCCGACGCTTCCGTGGATGTTCATTTCCTCTACATAACCCGGACCCGAAAAGATATCGGCTTGGACGTCGACAGGCAAACCGCAAATGAAACGGCCGTCATGGCTCCGCGTACCGGCGATATCTACAACGCCTTCCGG
>PMCY01000029.1 GCA_003154255.1 Candidatus Aminicenantota bacterium
TCATGAAGGTCAAGGGCATCAAGGAAGGCGAGTTCGCCAAAATCAAGGATTTCATCAAAGTCAAGTAAATCTCTCGCCCGATTATCCGCGCCGCCCGGGATGGAGTTATAAGGCCCAGTCCCGGGCTGCGTATTCCGCCCGTGCCGCGGCTTCATTATCGATTGCGGCCGGCACCTTTTTTTGACATAATAGCCCAGCTTCGCAGGCGCGCCCGTAGCTCAGTTGGATAGAGCGCCTGACTACGAATCAGAAGGTCGCAAGTTCGAGTCTTGCCGGGCGCGCTCTTTTTATTCAATTCCCACAATGATTATTTGATGAGGGCACTTGTGCGAGATCAGACGCCCTGCGTCGTAGGAAGCCAAAAAACTCCATTTTTGGCTGGACCAGTTTTAAGGGATGAGGTCTTCGCCAACACCTTTGCGGTCAAGCACGAACTCGCAGACTGGGTGTCCTCGTCCGATCGTGTGGGCCATGTCGCCATCCCTTTGGAAGTGCAGTTCAGGAAACGCGCTCGGGTAGAACTCCTCGTCGATGTCACAGAATAGTGACGTCAGCTCCGGCATGCCGATCTCGGTGAAGAACTCGTGAACGAAGCACCCGGTGATCTGATAGTGGAATCGGTCCGGCGTCTGTGCGACGATGGTGAAGGGGTAGAACTTGTTCGGCGATCCCCGCTGGCCGACCTCTAAGAAGGCGAGCAACTTGTTCATCGGATCCGTAGGGTGGTCGGTGAGCGACTGTAGAATCCCGTTTACCTCGCGGACACCGATAGTCACCATCATTTGTCTGAACGCGACCAGCGCCTGCTCGGTTCCTAGCCTGGCCTTCAGCTGGAGATAGAGGGCTGGCAAGAGCGCTAGTCGATGGACGAAGGCTGCTTGTTCATCCCGCCTGCCTTTCCAATGGCTCCGTTTAACGAGTGCCTGAGTACCGAGCAGCCCCTTCAACAATACGATCGGCCACGATCCGCCCGCGAAGCGCCGGAGCACGGAAATGGCGGTCCCAATATCTGAGTTGCTTAACGATCGATTCATGGTCACACTCCCGTTTGGGTGGTCGTCAGGGAACTCTGGGATTTCACGTCAGGGATAGGAATTTCCTTTTCCACTCGGCCTTGGTAACGGATCCGATATCGGCTTGAAATCCCATCTTGCTCCCGCTGACGAGCATAAAATGATATTTGGGGGATGTCAAGAAAGGTTGAAGATCAATCCGTCCGGCCCGGCGGCCGCTCGAGGCTAGGGATTGGTCGGAAATCGACGAGACATCCCCCCTCCCCGGTTCGGGAACGATCACGAAAAATATTCGACTGGGGGATCGTAACCTGCTCCCCATTCCCTGTCCATTTTGTCAGCAACTTCATGAACGCGTGACCTGATATTGACCGCGTTTAGATCTCGATCAGGCGTTGATTTGTGGGGCTCGACAGCCATCGGACAAAAAACTGCTCGTCCACTGGCGTAATGGCCCAGGCCGGGATTTATTCTTATCGGCGGAGGTGGGATGGGAAATCGATACGAAATCAAAAGCGCGAGCGGCCGCCGCCGAAAAGGAATTTCTTATCCTTACGGCTCGGGCGCCGTCGATCCCCGAGAACCCGGCTCGGAACGACATTTTTTCATCCACCCTTTGGGTGAAGGCGAACTTTTTGCCGAGCTTGAGCGCGGCCAGGAAGCCGATGGCGATCGCTCCGTAGGCGGGGGAGACGACGTAGTCGAAGTCCCGGCCGTCGGCCCTGATCTTCGCCGCGAGGAGGTCGACGAGCTTCTCGAGCGCCGCCGGGTTTACGATGAGGCGGATCTTCTCGAAATACCACTCCGAGTGCTTGCCCGACGTCAGCTTGAAATGGCCCTGGAGCAGGGCGTCGGATGCCTTGAAGAGGGCCAGGACTTTCGGGTCGGCATCTTCCATCATCGGGGCCTCCTTGCGGCGTTCGCCGTGCCGTTTTCTGGACCGGGGCGGCGCGTGAGGATTAAGAAATAACGGCCCGTGTTCGCAAGATGGTGCGCACCGGCTCGTAAATGTGGTATGTTTTTCGGGGATTCGGCTGATCCCGTCTGAAGCTGTCGGAGGAACGTCATGCGCTCTGATCGAAATCCTTCCCGGATTGTCTTGCCCGCGCTCGCCGCGGCCCTTGGTGCGTCGATCCTCGCGGCCGCAGCGGCCCGGCCCCGGGCCGTCCCGGCGATCGAATTCGACGTCATCCTCGCCCACGGGAGGATCGTCGACGGCGCGGGCGCGCCCTGGTTCCGGGGCGACGTCGGGATCCAGGGCGACCGGATCCGGGCGATCGGGGACTTGTCCGCGGTGCGGGCGGCCCGGCGCATCGACGCGGCGAACCTGGTCGTCGCCCCCGGCTTCATCGACATGCTCGGCCAGTCCGAGTTCTGTCTCCTGGTCGACAACCGGGCGGCCAGCAAGATCACCCAGGGCGTCACGACCGAGGTGACCGGCGAAGGGACCTCGATCGCGCCCCTGACCGAGCGCATGGTGGAGGAATCCGCGCCGGTCTACAAAGCGTTCGGCCTCGTCGAGGATTGGCGGACGCTGGGCGAGTACTTCCGCCGCTTGGAGGAGCGCGTCCATCCCGCCATCAACCTGGCGACGTTCGTGGGTGCGGGCGGCGTGCGCAACGCCGTCGTCGGCGAGGACGACCGGCGGGCGACGCCTCCGGAGCTCGAACGGATGAAGGCGCTTGTCGCTCAGGCCATGGAGGACGGCGCCTTGGGGCTGAGCTCGTCCCTTCAATACATGCCCGACCGGTTCGCCGATACGGCCGAGCTTATCACCCTGGCCGGCGTCGCGGCCCGCTA
>PMCY01000082.1 GCA_003154255.1 Candidatus Aminicenantota bacterium
GGCCCCCGGGGAGGCGAACGATGCTCAAGGAGAAAGAGGCCGTCATCCGCAAATTCATGTTTGTGGTCGACCTCTCCGTCGTCGGCGTCGCCTATCTGGCGGCCTTCCTGATGCGGACGATCATCTCGGACAACGCCATGACCCTCCGCAGCCACATCATCTTCCTGGTGCTGGCCGCGCCCCTGTGGGGGCTGACGCTCTACGCCAACGGCATGTTCCTCTCCATGCGCACGCGCTCCTACCTGGAGATCGTCTGGGCCATCCTCAGATCCGCGGCGTTGACCTTCCTGGCCTTCGGCACGATCATCTTCCTCTTCAGGCTCGGCGCTATAAGCCGGCTCTTCTATATCCTCTTCGCCGGACTGAGTTTCGTTTTCATCCTGATCGAAAAAACGATCCTCTTCATGGGCGCCCACTACGTCCACCGCCAGAGCCTGAACACGCGGCGGATGTTGATCGTCGGGACCGGCCCGCGGGCCATCGAGTTCATCCACCGGGTCGATCGCCACCCGGAATGGGGCTTCGAGCTCCTGGGGGCCATCGACGACGAACCCAGCCGGGGGATCCACCACGTCGACCGGCTGAAGGTCGTCGGAACGCTGGAGGACATGCCTCGAATCTTCCATGAGGAAGCCGTGGACGAGGTCGTCTTCGTCGTCCCCCGCTCCCGGCTGAGCGCGCTCCTGGAGGCCATCGAGGACTGCGAGACGGAGGGCATCGTGGTGACGATCGCCGTCGACCTTTTTGACATGCGCTTGGCCAAGGCTTCCGTCACCGATCTCGAGGGGCTCCCTCTCCTCCATTTCAAGACGACCCACGCCAAGGAATGGCAGCTTTTCCTCAAGCGGATATTCGATTTCACCCTCTCCACGCTGGGGATCGTGATCTTCAGCCCCCTGCTGCTCATCGTGGCCATCCTCATCAAGGCGACCTCGCGCGGTCCGGTCTTCTACCGGCAGTCCCGGCTGGGTTACCACGGCCGCCGCTTCACTCTCTACAAATTCCGGACCATGCGCAAGGGCGCCCACGATGTCCTGTCCATCGTCGGCGACCTTAACGACATGACGACGCCGGAATTCAGGCTCAAGAAGACCCAGTGGATCACGCCCGTGGGCCGTTTCCTGAGGAAATCCAGCATCGATGAATTCCCCCAGCTCTTCAACGTCTTCGTCGGGCACATGAGCTTCGTCGGCCCGCGGCCGACAGTCCCCGAAGAAGTCGACAAGTACAAAACCTGGCAGCGCCGCCGCTTCTCCATGAAGCCCGGGATTACCTGCCTCTGGCAAGTCAAAGGCCGGAACAAGCTCAATTTCGAGGAATGGATGAAGCTCGATCTGGATTACCTGGACCACTGGTCATTACGGCAGGATTTCGTTATCCTATTGAAAACGATTCCCGTCGTTCTGTTCGGCATCGGGGCGTATTAAGGGCTCGCAGATGGCTCCGGACCGGGGAAGGAAGATCGGGATGAAGGCTCATAAAGGATCGATGAGAGCGGGAATCGCTTTGATCGTCCTTGTTCTTCTCTGCCCCGGCCGCTCCTGGAGTTGGGGAAACACCTGGTTGGGGATCAATCTGGAGCTCATTGTCAATGACGCGCGGGGGAGAATGGGTTCCCTCAAATACAACGCGGCCCTGCAGCTTTTCACGGCGGGGTATGATTCCGACGTTTACTTCGGGAGCACGTTAAAGCCGGTTCCCGATTATACCTTCACGGTGGGGCCCAATCTTCGCCTTTTCTATCCCTTAGCCAAAGGCATCGTTTTGGACATTTCCGAAGTGCCCCAGTATGCCTTTTATCTTCGCACGGTTCCAGATCGGGCTTTAAACAACTCGTTTCGAAGTCAGATTCACTTCGCTTTGGACAGATTGTACTTTCAGGTCGGCGGGAAGCTGGTCGACGCCAAGGAACGGATCAGCACGGAATTGAATATCCATCTTCGCCATAGGGAGGACGATCTCACCGGGTTGTCGTTTTGGCAGATATCCAAGCAGACCGCCGTCTCTCTGCAATATCATTCATTTCAATATGCCTACGAGAATGCCCCGGACGGAAGCCTCAACGTCGGCGCCAATCTCAACAGAACGGAACGCTATCTCAATTTGTCGGCCTATCTCCAGCAAGTCGCCAGATCCAGGTTCTATCTGGACGCCGAATATGGATCCTTTGTTTTCAAAGAGCCCGTTTCGAAATATAAAGACGCCCGGAGCCTCGGACTTTTTTTAGGCCTCGCATTTTTGCCGCCGCTGGCGAAAGAAGAACAAGGGAAAGGGATCGAGGGAAAAATCAATCTCGGTTACAAGATTTTTGATTTCCTCGACCCCCGGCGGGTAGACTACCGTGGACTGGTCGCGAATTCGAGCCTCGTCCTCCATATTATCGATCGGACGGCCCTGCACGGAGGATTTACCCGGGATATCCAATTTTCCGCCTTTTCGGACATCGCCATTTATATCCAAACAGTTTATAGCGCGGGCTTTTCCCGGGCCCTGACCAGGACCGTGAATTTCCTTTATGATTTCTCCTATAATCGGAATAGCTACGTGCAACCCAAAGATATCCCTTTTCTCGGGGCGGATGAATATTTTAATCATTCTTTCGGACTCAGCTTCAGGCTGCAGAAAAATCTTGAATTGAGCTTCGTGGCGAACGTCGGCCAGAGAAACAGAAGTCTCGATCCAGAGCCCTTTCACCGAAACTTTTTTGGCTTCAATCTCACCTACGGCTATACCTCCGGCGATGTTTCCATACTTGAAAATCCATTTTCCCGATATCGGTAATCCCGATGGACCGGGCCGGACTCCGAAAATCGGACAGGCCGATGACGTGGAAATTGGAGAAGGAATTAGTTTAATGCCCTGTTTATGGATCGCGCCGGCCGATAGCCGTCCGCTGTCATGGTCATCGCGGCATGAAAACGCTGGCCGCAAAAACGGGCTCGGCGTAGAATGGATGGGCCTTGCGGGCGCGGCCTCCCTAAGCCGGCCCGGACCTCGTCCCGTCACCGCGTCCACTTCGGATCTTGACGCCAGGAATTCGGGGACATTATTATAAATGGCCTTGAGGGAAGACGAACGAGACAATCGCGAGTTACGAAAAAGAGGGATGCGATGGCTAAATTTGAAGAAAAGTCGAGAGGGCTGAGATGGATCATCCCCTTGAAGGGTCTTTTGATCTTGGTTTTGGGTTGTTCATTCTCAGCCGCTGCGAACCTCCCGCTGCAGCAGGAAAACCAGCTGCCCGTCACGGATTACAAGATCGGGTCCAAAGACTTGCTGGAGATCAAAGTGTTCGAGTTGCCCGAGCTGAATCAAACCGTCCGCGTCTCCGAGGATGGATCGATCAGCCTGATTATGCTGGGCAAGATCGAGGTGGCGGGGCTGACCGCCCAGGAGATGGAAAAGAAGCTGGCCGCGATCCTGGACCAGCAGTACACGAAGGTCGCCCACGTTTCGGTTTTCATAAAAGAATATCAGAAAGTGTCCGTCCTCGGCGCCGTCGGAAAACCCGGCATGTTCGAGCTCAGCGGGCCGATGACCCTTCTCCAGATCATTTCCCAAGCCGGGGGATTGACCGGCCTGGCCATGAACGAGCTTTATGTTTACCGGCAGGGGAAAGACGGTAAAAAAACCAAATTGACCATCAACCTCGAAGATTTAATGTCCAACGGGAACCAGGCCGCCAATATCGATCTTCAGCCTAATGATGTCGTTAACGTCCCGATCGACCAAATGCTGACGGTCTACGTTTACGGGGAAGTTAAAAATCCCGGGGCGATCCAATTCAAGCAGTCGAAAAAAATCACCTTGCTGCAGGCCATCGCCCAAGCCGGCGGAACGACGGAATGGGCCTCCTCGAGCGTCAAGATCAAAAAGAAGGAAAAGGTGACGGGGAAAGAGATGCAAGTGACGGTGAACTTGAAGAATATGCTGAGTGGACGGACCCCCGACATTGTCCTGGAAGAGGGCGACATCGTGATCGTCCCTTGAACGCCCGCTATTTTATGAGAAGCGATCGTCATGACTGAATATAAGACGGAAACGCAAAAAGGGATCATGGCCCAAGCCCAACACTATGGGCACATTATTTTCAAATGGAAATGGACCATCCTCGTTTTCTTTTTCGTGGTGATCACGAGCGTGACCCTGTACGTCTTCTTGACCAAACCGACGTATATGGCAAGCAGCAGCATTTGGATCGATGATGAGCCTAAAATCCTGCCCTTTGAAGAGATCCAAACACTGAGCGCCAACTCCAATCTCCCCAGCCAAACGCAGCTGCTCCAAAGTCGGGCCCTGGCCGCCGAAATCATCGAAAAACTCAAGCTTCATGAAAATCCGGAATTCTCCGGCAAAAAGTCGGCCGGCGGGGGCTCTTTCCAGACGGCGCCCCTGCAAGTCCGGGAGCGGCTGATCGAAGACTTTTTGAAAAGCATCTCCGTCACCCCCATCACGGGGACCCGCATGGTCGAGGTTCGATTCACAAGCCGCCATCCGCAGCTCGCCGCCGACGCCTTGAATGCCCTCGTCGACGGGTTCATCGCCATGATCATCAAGAAGAGCTATCGGGATTCGGAACAGGCCATGGAATTCCTGAGCAACCAAATCGTGACTCTTCGCCACGAGATCGGCGAGCGTGAAAAACAACTCAACTCCTACGGTTCGGAGAAAAGCATCCTGCCCCCAACGGCCTCGGAAGCCCCGACCGTCACCCGGCTGGCGGAATTCAACAAGACTCTTACGGACGCGACGATCGACCGCATTAATAAATATAATTATTACAATCAGATCAAGTCCGCGCCTCTGGGAGAAATTCCCGATGCCCCGGCCGGCACGCTGATCCAGACCCTGCGCGGGCAATATTCGACCCTCAGCCGCGAATACGCCAAGAGGCTGGCCACCATCAGGCCGGAATACCCTGAAATGCAGCGTCTGAAATCGGAGCTCGACGCGGCCACGGAGGCCCTCCAGAACGAAACCCAGAACCTCATCCGCGTGGCTCTGACCAACTACCAGGCCGCGCTCAGAAAAGAACAGTCGTTCCAGAAACAGCTCGACGACCTCAAAAACGAAGTGTTCAAGTCGAATAGCAATTCCATCCAATACAACAGTCTCCAGATCGAGCTGGCCAGCAAGAAAACCCTGCTCGAAACGCTGTCCAAGAAGCAGAGTGAAACCGACGTTTCCTCCCAGCTCAAAGGCCTCAAGGCCATCAACGTCTGGGTCGTGGACAAAGCGGATCCTCCGCTCAATCCCGCCTTCCCCAACAAGAGGAAGATCCTCATGATCGCCGTCCTCTTCGGCCTGGCCGGGGGATTGGGCTTGGGCTTGGCCCTCGAATCGATGTCCCAGACGGTCAATACTTCGAAAGACATTGCCAAAGCCACGGACCTGCCCACCCTGGGGGTCATCCCGTCCTTCGGCGCGGGATCGAAAGGGAAAGGATCACGGACCGAATGGTCGAGAATCGTGGCCCTTCTCCGCGGCGGCGGGACCAAGATGAAGAAAGAAAAGTCCGGCCCGCCGGCGGGCAACCGCAGCGTCGGCCTGGACGATTTGTCCGCCTCGGGCGAGACGCCCAAAAACATGCCGGCCAAGATCGAGCTCATCGCTTCCCGTGAGCCGAATTCGATCCAGGCGGAAGGCTTTCGTTCCATCCGGACGATGCTGTTCATCTCCACTCCGCCGCGCAAAAGCAACACCATCCTATTCACCAGCGCTCTCGCGCGGGAGGGGAAATCCTCCTCGGTCTCCAACCTCGCCTTGGTCATGGCCAAGGGCGGCAAGAAAGTGGTGATCATCGATGCCGACCTTCGCAAGCCGAAACAGCATAAGATTTTCCGCTCTGACAATAATCTGGGAATGACCAATTTCCTGAGCTCTCATATCGATTTTTGGCAGGTCGTTCAGGCCACATCATTCCCCAACCTCTGTCTCATCAAGTGCGGCCCGATCCCGGCCAACCCCATCGAGCTCCTGACCTCGGAAAGAATGGAAGAGCTCCTGACCTCGCTGAAGCCAAACTTCGATTTCATCCTCATCGACTCTCCCCCGATCCTGGCGGTCTCCGATTCCCTGGCCATGGGTCCCCTGGCCGACGGGGCCATCCTCGTCGCCCGCGGCGGACAGACGCCGATACCGGCCCTCAAGCAAGCCAAGGAAAAACTGGACGCCCACAAGATCAAATGCCTGGGCGTCATCCTGAACGACGTCGACCTGATCGAGGAGGACGGCTATTACGCCCGAGAGTATTATCACTACGCCGCACCGGATTGAATCCCTTTGAACCCTCCGGAGAGTCCCGATTTCCCGGCCTTGCCGAGCTCGTTTTGTCGTTGACACGTCACCCTCGAATAGCGGTCCGATAGAAATTCGAAGGAAACATGAAGCCGAGGAGCTTCTCTTTTTGGATTAAAGGCGTTGGAAGGAATAAAATAGTCCTCCGGAGCCGGCTTTCCATCCTGCCCGAGAATCGGCGAAGAAATCCGGAAAAACGGCTCGAAGTCGCGGTCAAACGTGCCCGGTAAATTATTAAATTCCAAGGGATTCTGGGGGCTCTTCTGCATGGCCATGATTATCGGCCTTCTCCTGGCCGGTCTTTGGCCTTTTGAATTTTCCCCCCGGAATCGAGCCTCTTGGATTCCCGAAGGAAACGGCCTGTATTTTGGCGGCCAAAAGAGATTCTGGATTCATTCCGTCGGGAGCCTCGCTTATTCGCGCCCGCTCACGGTTTCATCGGCCTGGCCGCCGGCGAAAAAAGGTGAATGGACCATCGCCATTGAAGTTCGGCCGGCGAATTCCGAGACCGATGGAATCCCCCATTTTCTTTCGATGACGAATAAATCGGGAGAGGAAATCCTCTATCTGGGTCAATGGAAGACCTCCTTGATTATGGGTTGGTCCGGTTCTCGACAAGAAAGCCCAGGGAGGCATCGGAATATCATTGTCGGGGAGGCCCTCTCGGCGGAGAGGGCCCGCCGGTTGACCATCACGTCCGATCAGACAGGCACGGCGATCTATGTGGACGGCGCATTGGCGAAGAGGTTTCCCGAGGCGATCGTGCGGGGGGAAGAAGACACTCTGCGCGGCTGCCGAATCATGTTGGGGAATTCGCCCTCGGGGAGGAGCCCTTGGACGGGGACGATCTTGGCTTTGGCCCTCTTCGAGAGATCCTTGACCAAGAGGCAAGTCCCCCGGACCGGGGAAAGCCCAGGGGATGAATCCAAAGATTTCGACGTCCCTTCGGCCGGAGGGATGGCCTCCTTTAATTTTAGAGGAGGAGAAACCTCCCTTCGTATCGATCTTTCCGGAAACGGAAATGCGTTCGTAATTCCGGCGCGTATCGTCTTCGAGAAAAGGCTTCTCGCCTGGCCGGGCTTCGCCGAACACAACAGCGTTTCGATGGCGGAGGATATCGTCGCCAATCTTCTTGGATTCGTTCCTTTGGGATTTTTCTTTTCTTTATGGCTCTTCAAATTTCCAGGCTGGAAACCCCGGCGCGCTTATGCCTTGGTCATTCTCCTGGGAGGATTCATCAGCCTGGGAATCGAAACGACTCAAGCGTTCATGCCGGCCCGCGATTCGTCCCTGCTCGACCTCCTCGGCAATATATCCGGCACGCTGATGGGCGTCCTGATCTTCCATCTCCTCCACGGTTCCGCTGCGGCCCGGGCGCGGGGTCGGGAAACGTCCATTCCCGATCATTGAATTCCGCCCGGGGAAGAACGATGGATCCCCGCTTCACCATCCGCGAGAAAGAACGGGACTCCGTTCAGCGGCGGATATGGAGCTCGGAGATGGACCAGCGCATGGTCCGGTGCGGGGCGGCCAGCCGGATGCGGACATAGCGGGCCGTCCGGGGCGGAAAGTCGATCAGCATCCGGTAATTCCGGAAGTCCTCGATCGTCGCGGCGGTGATGTCGGGAACGCCCAAGGGGACGCCGGCCAATTCGAACCAGATGCTCCGATCGAGCGATCCTTCGACGACGAAGGAACGCGGATATCCGAGCGGATCGCTGCCTTGGATGAGCTCGATCTGTCCGACCTCGACGGGAGCGGCCAAATCGACGAGAATGAATTCTCCGGCCAACTGGCTGCCCTTGGAAACCCAGCCCGTATCGGGATTGCCGTCGATCATCCGCCGCGTTTGTTGGCGGTTGGTCTTGGCGGAAACCGTCCAGCTTTTCCTGTCCCCCACCTCCGGCCCGAGGCGGGGGGCCGGGGCCGGAGGAGAGGGCTTCAGCCGGAACAGAAAATCGCCGGCCGCCGAGGCCAGGAGCTCGGCCTCGCCCGGCCGGCCCCGCAAGGCTTCCAGCAGGACCTGTCCGTCGTCGGCCCGATGGGCCCGGGTATGGATCAGAATATGGTCGACGCCGATATCCCGCAGGAAGCGCAAGGCCCGTGGTGCGGGAAATCCCTCCATCGCATCGCGGACGACGGTATAGCCCGGAGGGTAATATCCGCTGTAGCCGTTGGCGATCCGTTTGCCGTGTTTCATGGCGTAAACCATGGGCAGGACGTTGCGCCAGTCCTCCTTTACCCAGGAGAGCAAGGGCATCGGCAATTCGATCAGGACGGCCGACTCGGGCAGGGCTTTGACCGATTCATAGATGGGTGAGATTTGATCCCCCAGCGGGACCCGGGCCAGCGTGATCGGCCGCTGGGCGTAATCGGCCAGGACAAGAACTCCGATAAGGCCCACAAGACCATAACGGAGGGCCCGGACCTTGATCCGGGACTTCAGTCGGGCCACAGCCCATCCGGCCAGAACGGCCACGGCCAGCATCATGATCACGACGAATCGGCCGGCGGCGCGCAGGCCCTGGAATCCGGGCAGGAACTTATAGAACAGGAGATAGGGGCCGGTGAACAGCGGCCGATCGTTCAACCGGGCGATGGGGCCCAGGGAGAGCAGAAAAGCGAAGACGCCGCTGAAGAGAAAAAAACGCAGGGCCAGGCTGGTGGTTGCGGGTGCTCCGGCCGCCGTCAAGGGAAAAGCTCGTTCGGTTTTTCTCTTCCACCAAGCCCAGAAGAGGCGGACAACGATCAGGCCGGCCAGAACGAGGGGGAATACCCCCCAGTGAAGTTCGCCCGGCTTCTCCTGCGGTTTGTGGATCTGCAGGCCCGCCAGAAGAAGCAGGAAGAGGAACACATCCGCGGCGGCGAAGGCCGTCTTGCGCTCGGCCTTGATCTCGCGGCGGTAGCGGGCCAGGGTGATGGTTCCGCCGGCCAGGGCCAGAATGACCGCAACGATCCCGGGATAGAGAATCCACTCCAACGATTCCCGGCTGGGCATGAAGAAGGGCCTGAACAGGGTTCCGCGGGTGATCGAAGCAAAGAACTGGAGCTGGGCCGAGTAGCGCAGGACCTCGTCCAGGCCGCGGCTGAAGAACATCCGGTTTTGGACGAGGATAAAAGGCAGGTAGAAGGCCGCCAGGAAAGGCAAGGTGACGAGCCCCAGGATCAGGGCGCCTTTCCAGAAGCCGGGCCGGCGCGGAGCATTCGTTCTAACCGCCAGATAGACGGCCCCCAAGGCGGCGAACGGAGCGAAATAGACCCCGTAGTAGGCGCAGCACCAGGACTGAAGAACGAAATAGACGCCGGCCCCGAGGACGTGGCGCAGGGCCGGACGGTCGATCCATTTGAAAAGAGAGAGGAAGAAAAGCGGCATCCAGCCGAAAAAAAGGATTTCCAAGTGGCTGAGATGGGCGAAGCGGTAGTTGAAAAAGGCGAAGATCAACCCGGCGATGAAGGCCGCCGAGCGGTCCCGGGCCAGGTAGAGAACGAGCCGGTATGCGCCCCAGGCGCACAGGACGAAGGAAGCCAGAAAAAGAACGTTGTAGGCCCAAATCAGGCTCCCCGTCAAAAGCACGAGAGGCACGGCCAGAAGGGTCAATCCGGGGATATAGTCGGCATAGAGGAGCGTTCCCGTATGGGGATAGAAGTTGTTTCCATTGAAGAACTGGCCGAACCCATGGGCCGCCTGCTTCATCTCCCAATTCATGGCCCAGATGGTATAGAGCGGGTCCCCGATATCGGAGGGGACGGTCGAACCCATATGAAAGACGAGCGGGAAAGTCAGGGCCAGGGTCAAAACAATGAAGAGCCCCAGGACGATCAGCTCCGCGGTCCAGGAGGCGCCGGCTTTTTTTTCGTGGCTGGTCATGAGGGTCCACAGGGGGCCGAGGCCGGCCCGCGGCCATGATAAGGATTGGCGCGGCCGAAGTCAACGGCTCCGATTTGCGCCTCGCGCCGATTCTCCTTGCGCTGAATGTCCGTTTTTGGGCATAATTTCGTTTCATTCGGACTCTTCAAGGAGCTTTTTTGATGCGCAATCATGATTCCATCCGTCTCCAGGTTCCCGATATCCTCCTGCCCAAGCCGGGGACGGACCTGGCCAAGTGGGCGGTCATCGCCTGCGACCAGTACACCTCCGAACCCCAATACTGGGACAAGGCCGCCGCATTCGTCGGCCGGGCCCCCTCAACGCTCAACCTGATCTATCCGGAAGTCTTTCTCCACGAGCCCCAGCCCGAAGTCCGTATCGCCCGCATCCGCGAATCGATGAAGCGCTACATGGCCGAGGGGCTCTTCGCCGGCCGCGAAGGCTGCATCTATGTGGAGCGGACGACAGGCGACAAGACGCGCCATGGCCTCGTCGCCGCCCTGGACTTGGAAGCCTACGATTTCCGGAAGGGCTCCTCGGCGCTCATCCGGGCCAGCGAAGGGACGATCCTCGACCGCATCCCGCCCCGGGTCAGGATCCGCGAAGGCGCGCCGATCGAACTGCCCCACATTATGGTCCTCATCGACGACCCCGCCGATACGGTCCTCGGTCCCCTGACCCGCTCCAAATCCAAGCTGCCGAAGCTCTACGACTTCGAGCTGATGCTCGGTTCAGGCGAATTGGCCGGCTACCATGTCGCCGATCCGGAAATGGAAGCCGGTGTGGTCAAGGCCCTCGAGGTCCTGGCCGATCCGGCCGCCTTCGCCGCCCGCTACGGCCTTCCGGCCGGCACGCCCGTCCTGCTCTATGCCATGGGGGACGGCAATCATTCCCTGGCCACGGCCAAGACGATCTGGGCAAAGACGAAGGAATCGGCGCCCGATCCCCGGGCCGTTCTGAACTCTCCCCTACGCTATGCCTTGGTCGAACTGGTCAATCTTCACGACGAGGCGCTCCTCTTCGAGGCCATCCACCGCGTCGTCTTCGACATCGCCCCGGGCCGGGACCTTCCGGCCGAGGCCGCCCGGTTTTTCGGAGGAAAGACCCGTTGGGAAAAAGCCTGCTGTGTCCACGTCATGCAGGAGACGGTCGACGAACAGAGCGGCCTGCCCCACAAGATCGGGGTTATCACCAAGGCCGGCGCCGGCGTCCTGGAAATCGATGCCGCCGGCTCCAACCTGCCCGTCGGGACGCTTCAGAACTTCCTCGACGAATTCAAGAAAAGCGGCGGTTTCAAGGATATCGACTACGTCCACGGGGCCGAGCCGGTTTCCGCCCTGGGGGCCAAGCCCGGCAACATGGGCTTCTACCTTCCGGCCATGCGCAAGGAAGACCTCTTCAAGACCGTCATCCTGGATGGCGCGCTTCCGCGCAAGACATTCTCCATGGGTGAGGCCTGGGAGAAGCGATTTTATATGGAAGCCCGCAAGCTGATCTGAAAAAAAACTTGACTCTCCCCCAGGGGCGGGCTTTATTTAAACAGGCGGAGGTGATGCCATGATAAAAACCAAAGCCCCATCTGAAAAGGCCGACTTCAAGAAAGACTTTAAAACCCTCTTTGCCCCGCCGGCCAAGGCCCCCGTCCTGGTCGAAGTCCCCGAGTTCACGTACATCATGATCGACGGCCGCGGGCATCCCGGAAAAGCCCCCGATTTCGCGGCCAAGATCGGCCTGCTCTACGGCCTGGCCTACACCATCAAATTCGCCTTGAAGAAGGACGTCCGGCAGCCCTTCGATTTCGCCGTCCCCCCCATGTCCGGCTTCTATTGCGCCGACGATCCAAGCTGCTACACGGACGAGAGCCGCGGCGACGAATGGAAATGGACGCTGGCCATCCCCTTCCCCGACCGGGTCACGCCGGCCGTTTTCGAGAACGGCCGCCGAGCGCTCGGCGAAAAGAAGAACCCCGCTCATCTGGACAAGGCCTATCTCAAGAAATACCACGAAGGCCTGAGCGCCCAGATCATGCACCTCGGGCCCTACAGCGAAGAAACCCCGACCATCCAAAGGCTCCACGCGTTTTTCCTGGAACAGGGGTACAAGTTCGCCGGACCGCACCATGAGATCTACGTGGGCGACCCCCGGCGGACCGCGCCGGCCAAGCTTAAAACGGTCCTGCGCCAGCCCGTGCGCAAAAAATAATGCTCTCGATCGGAATGTTCATGCACTCAGGCTGAGCGGCATACGGCCTCCTCAGGTCCGGGAGGCGTATTCCAATTCGCGGAAAGTCACCGTGAAGGCCGTTCCGTTGGATCGATCCAGTTCGATCGACGCATCCAGTTGGCCGACCAGGAGATTCACGATCTGCAGCCCGAAGCTCTCCGCTTTGCGGAAATCCAGATCCGCCGGCAATCCGATCCCGTCGTCGGCCACCCGGATTTCGATCCGACCGCCCGGCCCGCGCTTCAGCCCGATCCGGACGACGCCGGCCCGGTTATCCGGATAGGCGTGCTTGAGCGCGTTGGAAATCAGCTCATTCAGAAGCAGCCCGCAGGGCATGGCCGAGGAAATGTCCAGCGTCACTTCGTCGAAATCCGTTTCCAGCCGGATGAGGCCGCGCTGGGGGCGATAGACTTGGACCAGGTGGACCGCCAGGCTCTTGATATAGCCGCCGAAATCGATTCGGGAGAAGTGGCCGGATTGATAGAGCTTTTCATGGACCAGGCTCATGGAGCGGATCCGCGTCTGGGCCTCCTTGAAGATGCCCCGATATTTTTCATAGCCGGCATGGCCCGCCTGGAGGTTGAAGAGGCAGGAAATGACCTGCATGTTGTTCTTGGCCCGGTGATGGATCTCCTGGAGCAGGACAT
>PMCY01000248.1:0-809 GCA_003154255.1 Candidatus Aminicenantota bacterium
GACCACCTGGACGCCATCATCAAGCTCATCCGGGCCTCCAAGAACGCCGAAGAGGCCCGGTCCGGGCTGATGGAGAAGTTCAAGCTGTCCCTGCTCCAAGCCCAAGCTATCCTGGAGATGCAGCTGCAGCGGCTGACCAACCTGGAGCGGGAGAAGATCGCCCAGGAGTACCAGGAAGTGAAGGCCCTCATCGCCAAGCTGCGCAAGATCCTGTCCAGCGACAAGCTGGTCATGGACATTATCGGCGCGGAGTTGCGCGAGGTCAAAGCCTCGTTCGGCGACGCCCGCCGTACGGAGCTGCGCGAGGAGGTCGTCGGCGAGATCCGCCCCGAGGATCTGATCAAGGAGGAGGACGTCGTCGTTCTCTTCACCCAGTCGGGCTATGTCAAACGGACCTCGCTCTCGTCCTACCACTTCCAGATACGCGGGGGCAAAGGCCGCAAAGGCATCAGCATGAAGGCCGAGGACATCGTCGAGAACCTCTTCGTCTGCTCGACCCATTCCTATCTCATGTTCTTCACCAATATCGGCCGGGTTTACTGGCTGAAGGCCCTGGAGATCCCCGACGTCGGCGTGGCCGGCCGGGGCAAGGCCATCGCCAATCTGATCGAATTCCAGCCCAATGAAAAGGTCACTTCGGTCGTGGCGGTCAAGGATTTCACCGAGGACCGCTTTATCGTCATGATGACCACGGACGGCCAGATCAAGAAAACCGCCCTCAGCGAGTTCCAAAACATCCGCAAAGGCGGCATCATCGCCATCGGCCTCAAGCCCAAGGCCCAGCTGATGTGGACCCGGCTGACGGACGG
>PMCY01000248.1:849-5231 GCA_003154255.1 Candidatus Aminicenantota bacterium
TACCGCAAGACCCGCCGCGGCGGCAAGGGCATCCTGAACCTCAAGGTCACGCCCAAGATTGGAAACGCCCTGGGCATCCTCGGGGTGGGGGAGGACGACCTCCTCGTCGTGACCGTGTCCGGAAAAGTCATCCGCATCAAGACCCCCCAGGTCCGGGCCTCCGGCCGGGCGACGCAGGGCGTGCGGCTCATCAACCTGGAGGAAAAGGACCGCGTCGTGATGGTGGCCAAGGCGGAGGAAAGCGAGTAGCAGGCTCGAAGTTTCGGGGGCGAAACACGCGCTCGCGGACGGGAGCGCCCGGCGACTTTCCGGGGAGAGTATCATTCCCTTCGGATTCATAGTAGAATTACGGATAGATCGATCGAGGGCGGACTAAACCGCCAAAGAGAAATAAGCCGCCCGGCCCATTTTTTCCGGTCCGTTTTTCATTGACACCCTATGTTTGAACGCATACAATTTGCCCAACTTTTTTTTGCCCGGAGGGAAAAATGGTCACGACGCTTCCCGGCTTGCTGCTTAATACGCTGAGCATCTACCCCAAACCTCAATTTATGCTGGTCAAGAAAGCGGGGCGTTATACCCCGATCTCCAGCGCTGAATTCGGGGACGCCGTCCGGCACTACGCCCTTGGCCTGCAGACCCTCGGGCAGGGCCGGGGCGACAAGCTCGTTATCCTGTCCGAAAACCGGCCCGAATGGGTCATGACCGATTTCGCCAACCTGTGCCTGGGCGGCATCACCGTCCCGGTTTATACGACGCTTGTGTCTGAACAAATCAAGTACCTCATCAACGATTCCGACGCCCGGATTGTCGTCGTTTCCAGCGCCGACCAATGGCGGAAGCTGGACGCCATCCGGTCCGAGCTGCCCCAAGTCAGGTATTTCATCAGCCTCGAGACCAAGCCCCCCGCCGAAGGCGTGCTGAGCCTGGCCGAGGTCATGGCCAAAGGCCGGGCCGTGGACGCCGCCCAACCGGCCTTGTTCGAAAGCCTGGCCCGGGCCGTCCAGCCTTCGGACGAGGCTTCGATCATCTACACCTCAGGCACGACGGGNNCCCAAGGGCGTCATCCTGACCCATGCGAACTTCGTCAGCAATATCATCAGCGTCTCCAATATCATCGAGTTCTCCATCAAAGACACCGTCCTGTCCTTCCTGCCGCTCTCCCACGTCCTAGAACACATGGTCACCTTTACGTATATCTATAAGGGCTGCACCATCGCTTATGCCGAGAGCATCGAGACCGTCGGTGAGAACCTCCTCGAGGTCCATCCCCAGATCATGGTCAGCGCGCCGCGCGTCTTCGAGAAGATCTATGCCAAGGTCATGGACACAGTCCTGGCCGGCTCTTCCCTGCGAAGGAAGCTTTTCTTCTGGGGCCTCAAAGTGGGCAAGGCCTATGGGGCCAGAAAGCTCCTCGGCCAGACGCCGGGCGGCTGGCTCTCCTTCCGCCACGGGCTGGCCCACAAGCTGGTCCACTCCAAGATCATGGAAAAAATGGGCGGCCAGATCCGCTTTTTTGTCTCGGGCGGCGCCCCCCTGTCTCCGGACATCGCCGAGTTCTTTCATGCCGTCGGTTTGATCATTCTGGAGGGCTACGGCCTGACCGAGACCTCCCCGGTCGTGGCCATCAACACCTTCGCGAAGATCAAGTTCGGAAGCGTCGGGCCGATACTGCCCGGCGTCGAGGTCCGCATCGCCGCCGACGGGGAGATCCTGGTCCGCGGCCCCAACGTCATGAAGGGGTATTACAAGAAGCCGGCCGAGACCGCCGAGGTCTTCGCCGACGGCTGGTTCAAGACCGGGGACATCGGTGTCCTGGATGCCGACGGACTGCTGACCATCACCGACCGCAAGAAGGATTTGATCGTCACCGCCGGCGGCAAGAACGTCGCGCCCCAGCCTATCGAGAACATCCTCAAAACCAATCCCTACATCGCCAATGCCGTGGTCACCGGCGACCGCCGGCGCTTCATCAGCGCGCTCATCGTGCCCCATTTCGAGAAGCTCGAGGAGTATGCCCGCTTCTGCAAGATCCCCTTTGCCGACCGGGCCGAGCTCATCCGCAGCGAACTGATCATCAACTTCATCAAGTCCGAGATCGAGCGGGCCACGCCGCATCTGGCGCCCTACGAGCGGATCAAGAAGATCGTCCTGCTGGAGCGCGATTTCGAGATCGCCGAGGGCGAGATGACGCCGTCCTTGAAGGTCCGCCGGACGATCGTCGAGGCCAAGTACAAATCGATTCTCGACGATCTGTACGAAGAATAGGGGAAGCTGCGGACGGGCGGAAGAAGGAGCTTCAGCCCCCTCCGCGGGGATGCAAAGCCCCGATGGGTGAGGCGAAGATCCCCGCTCCGGGGACAGAAACTCCCGGAATGGAAATCGATGGTTCCGTTCAGTAGAGGGAGTTTCAGTCGGCCGGGCCCGAATCGTCCTTGCGGTTCGGATCGTCGACGGGCGCGGCGGCCGGCCCGTCCTCGTCCCCGGGCGACTCCCAAAAGAGGATGCGCCCGCAGGCTTCGCAAGTGATGATGGCTTTCCTGGCGATGATCTCGTCCAGCAATTGCGGCCGGACGCGCATCATGCAGATGGAACAGAAATCGTCGCTGATCCGGGACATGGCCGTTCCGCCCATCTTTTTATGGATGCGCTCATAGAGGCGGAGCTGCTCGGCCGGAATCGTCGGCTGCAGGGCGGCCCTCTCGGACTCGACGGCGGATTTTAATTTCTCCAGGTCCGCTTTGTCGGCCGTCACCGCTTCTTTGTCTTTCTTCAGGTGCCCTTCCTCATCGAGCTGGCGCTTCTGGACCGCCTTGATCTCCTTCTCGATGTCGTCGGCGGCGATCATCTCGTTGAGAATGCTTTCCTCGAGGCCGTCGATGCGGGACTGGGTCTCGCTTATCTCTTTGTTGATGGCGTCGTATTCCTTGTTGGATTTGACGTCGTTCAGCTGGCGCCTGTACTTGGCGATCCCTTCCCGGATGACCTTGACCTCGCCCTCCAGATCGCGGCGTTTCTTCTGGTTGGCGGCCAGTTTTTCCTTGGCCTGGTGGACGGCGGACGTGGTGGACTGGATCTGCTGATCGATGGCCTCGAGGCGGGCCGGAACGGCGTCGACAAGCAATTGAAATCGGGCTATTTCGGAATCGATGTATTGGAGCCGGATCAGTTTCTCGAAGGCGATATCCACAATTTGTTCCTCTTGTCAGATGGGCCTACCAGGATTCGAACCTGGGACCGACCGGTTATGAGCCGGGAGCTCTACCGCTGAGCTATAGGCCCCTTCCGAACTTTTATATCAGAATTCTCCGCCTGGGGCAATCAAAATTCCGGCGGTCCCGCCGGATGATAGGGGATCGGGTCCGAGCCGATTCGCTATTTTTTCTCCTGAAAAAAGACGAAGACGCCCTTCTTGTTNNCGGACCCATGTAGGGCGGTTCTTCTCCCGTCTCATCTCGTACCAGCAGAGCACCGCCGGATCGTCGAGGCCTTCGTCGCCTTCCAGGTGGGCCCAGAACCGCTTGCCTGTGACCAGGTCGGGAAGGCCGTCGCCGTTGAGATCGGCCTGCANNCACAAGCATCTGGGCCGGGGCCTCGTCGCCCAGCTTGGCCGGATGGAAAACCCAGGGGAGATGGGTCGGATTTTGGGGCGCTTCCCACCAGCCCTGCGGACACAGGATGTCGAGGCGGCCGTCGGCGTTGATGTCGCCCACGCCCAGCCCGTGGGCGGGCTTGGGATCGGCCGGAGCGGCGATGACCCTGATCGGCCATAGCGTCTTGGGGTCCGCGCCGGGACGGGCGAAGGCCATTCCTTTTTCCGAGACAAAGACCAGCTCCTTACGACCGTCGCCATCCACGTCGACCCATGCGGGGCTTTCATTACCGGTTTTTTCAATCGCCGGGAATTCCTTCCATGGGCCGCCCAACCGGCCTGGATTACGCAGCCAGCGTGTCCCGGCGCCGGGGAAGCCCACAACGATCAAGTCCATCCATCCGTCGCGATCGACGTCCTCGGCGAAACAGAGGAATTCATCGCTGTAATGAGCGGGATCATATTCCTTGGCCGCGGCCAGCATCGGCCGGGGTTTCCAATCCGGCCCGAGATAGAGGGTGTTTCCGGTGGCGATATCGAGCCGGCCGTCGCGGTTGAAGTCCGCCACGGCCACCCCTTCGCTCCGAAACGCTTCGTCCAGCCGCACGCGCCGAAAGGCCACGGGCGGGGATGGTTCGGCCTTGGGGTCGATCCGCCGCAAGGCGGCCACGGCGGCCTGTTTCTGATCGGGATCGGAAACCACCGCAAAGATCTTCTCCAAGGCGGCGCGGGCATGCTCCCGGCGTGTGAGTGGCAGGGCGGAGGCAATCTGGGTCGCCGCTTGGGCGGC
>PMCY01000236.1 GCA_003154255.1 Candidatus Aminicenantota bacterium
TCGAATTCCTCCTGCAAGGCGCGCAGGTACCATCGTTTGTAATGCCCGGCCGGCCAGGCCCGGCACAAGTGGGCTAGCCAGGACGGATCGGAGATGATCCGTTCCAGCCGGCCATCGGCATGCTCGATTTCAATCCAGAAAAGAAAGCCGGGCTTTCCGCACGGCCAGGTGCCGTCGCCCTGGCCGTAATAAAGGACCGTGGCGCCGATGGCGTTTGGGCCCGGCCGGAGAATCCCGGTCAGATCCAGCGGATCGGCCTCCATCCAGCGCGGATCGGCCGGCGCGGGCCCCCATTGGACCCGTTCCCCGTTCACATTCAAAAGATAGCGGCTGTCGGCGCAAATCCAGCCAGTGGCGCGGCGCGGGACCGCTTCCAATGGCAAGTCCCTCCGGAACAGGACGAACGTATTCTGCAGGCACCGTCCGCTGGGGTACCAGATCCAGCGGGCCGGCTCGAGATCGGGAAGACGGAGGGCGGTGGCCGATCCCGAAATCAAGGAATCGTTGATCTCCGGCCCCTGTCGGCCGTCGGCCGCATATTGCGGACGCCGGGAGACGGATGCACCTCCGGCCAAGGCGGAATCGCGGATGAATTGGCGCCGGTTCATGACGTTTTCTCAGCGGGCGGGGAGAATGGCCGGCACGATCTCGACGGCCTGGACGGCGGCTTCCCTGTCCCCGCAGCCTTTGAAACGGATCTCGATCGAGCCGTTCCGGGCTTCGACGCCGGAATAAACCCGATCGAGGGCTTTGAACAGGCCGCCCGCTTCCTTGGCCACGTCCAATTCCTTGATGGCTTCGCGGCCGTTGATCCAGACATCCATCCTGGCCTTGGTGTTGGTATCGGCCAGAAGAAGGCGAATGTCATATACACCCGGCCCGACGGTGAGGTTGATCCAGAATTCCTTGCCGTGCGCGCCATAGCGATAGAGCTCGGGATCGTCCGTGCCGCCGATGAAGAGGCTGCGTCGGCCGGTAAACAGGGCTTTGACCACCGAGTCGGCGTCCGTCCCCGCCCGGATGATGAATTCCGTGCCCGGGCGCCAGGAGGAGCCCTTGGAATCGATAAAGTCTTCGCGGTCGGTATAGCCGAAGATCATGCGCTGGGCGCCGCGCGGGCCTCCGCCCTCTCCGGTCCCGGCGGAACCGCCGGCGTCCGAATATTGGATTTCGGCCAGGGCGATCTTTGACCCTTTGGAAATGAGATTTCCGACTCCCCGGACCGTAATTTTCAGAGAATGCCGCCCGGCGGACAGCCCGCTTCGGCCATAAAGCATCTGCCCCGGGCGAAGAGCGGGCGCATAGCCGTCGATCAAGGTTAATTGCTTCACGCCGTCCAGAGTGACGTCCGCCAGCCCGCCTTCCGGTCCGGCATCGCCCATCAAGCGGATCTGATTGCCCTGAAAAGCGAAATCCGCGCTTTCGCCCTTGGCCGAGAGCGTCCGCCGGGCGGCCACGGCCGTCTGCGGATCGTCGCCCTCGACCACGACCTCGCGTGAGCCGTCATGCCGGACTTTGACGATGCAGTCGCCGTTGGCGAGCGGTTTGACAGTGAAGCCCACGGCATCCAGGTCACCGCGCCGGATCATGGGCCGCCCCCCGGCGCTGACCGATCGCGGNNCGGTTGGCGCCGAAGACTTCGGGCCAGGCGGCCACGGCTTTGAAAGCTTGGCAGAGCGGCCACGGCTGGGCTAGGTTGAGCCAGTCCTTGGCCGCCACCACTTCCCCATCCAGCCCGTCGAGAACATAGCCGGTCGCGGTGCTGTCGTAGGCGGCCATGATCATCATCCGCCGCCCGATCTCGCGCATCCGCTCGTCATCGGCCAAAACGCCGTAGCGGAGGAAGGCTGGCCCGTAAGTGTATTGGTTATAAGAAAGCGACGTCCCGCAGCAGCTCGAGGATTCGGGGAAGGCCCAGGCCCCGCTGTATAGATCGCCTTTGGAAACGGGGTCCACTCCGTTACGGCTGAAAATGAGCGACAGGATGTTGCGGACATCGATCTTCCAGTTGGGAAAGGTTTCCGGATGATCGAGAAAGTATTCGCAGACCCAGGAGACGCCCCCGGTCATGACAGCCGCTTCCCAGTCCCAGTAATGGCGGCCCCAAATCTCGTTCTCCGTCCAGCGCGGCAGCATCTTCTCGTTCAGGTAAGCGCGGGCGGCGTCGCGGGCCTTGACGATCATCCGGTCGCGGCCGGAGTGGCCGAGGCGGAGGAGATCGTCCAGGAATTCGGCGATGAGGGCCGTGGTGCCGGTCAATTGGTCGGACCAATTCGAATATTGCGGGTTGGCGTAGCGGCCCCAGGGAGGGAGGCGCCGGTCGCTGAAATTGCACTTGCCGGCGAAGACGTCGCCCCAATGGCGGGCCGCCTCGGCATAGCGGGCCGTGCCCGTCAGGCGGTAGGCCCGCAGCATCTCCACGCCCATGGTGGCGCACAGATCGAGCTGGTTGGGAACGTCGGCCGCCGCCTTCTTGTAGCCGATGCCCTTGGTCGGCGTGCTGATCGGGAATCGCGGCCAGGCGTCGTCCGATCCGGTCAGGCAATAATCCAGGATGTAATCGCATGTCAGGGGGATGTACACGAACGCCAGCGGGTCGCCGCTGTACGCATAATGCTTGGCCAGCCCCTGGATGATGCTTAACGCCCGCTGGCTCAAATCGCCGCACATCCAGGGGTCGGTCGGTGGAACGGAAATCGTCCCATCCGGAGTGATGCTCCAATGGGTGTTGTAAACGATATGCGGCGCGGCCATCACCGCCTGGTCCAAGCCGGCCCAGGGATAGCGCTTGTAGATCTCGGCGGCGATGCGGATGCGCTCGTCGAGCGGGCCGTTCAAGCCCTGGTGCCAGGGGGCAATGACCCCGAAGCGGTCCTCCACGGCCGGGTGGGCGTAATACTGCTTGAGCGTCGCGGCCGGATGTCCCGCGGCCCCCGCTCCGAAGATCAACCCGGCGACCATCAGAATAATCGATCTTCCGCGTCGGCGATTCATGACCATTCTCAAACTCCTCGTTCTCTCATCAGCGGTTCGGGCCGCGCCTTGGGAGCGGGTCATCGGCGGTCGCGGCGGCTTCAGCGCGTCTGCTTGGTGAACAGGATGCGCAGCCGGTTGGGATTTTTGACGTCGGGGGACAGCCAATCCTCGGCGATGGGCTTGAACGCGCTTATCGTCTCGCCTTTCGCATCGGCCGCCTGAGGTTTCCCGTCGGCCGATAAAAGCAGACCCCCTTGCGAAGTGACGAGGAGCTTTGCGAAGCGGTCCACGTCGGCCGCGGCGCTGGAAAGTGCCAAACATAAAGGTCCGTCAAAGACCGCCGCCGTGGAAGACTTTTCATCGGGCCAGGGAACCAGGCGAAGACCTCCGCCGAAAGCGAAGTCCAACCGGTCGCCCGACCGCCATTCGCGGTCCAGGACGATGCGGCCGTCGACGGCCGCGACCCCGGCGTCCTTTCCGTTCAGCTTGACGGCCGCTCCGACCGCCCAGGCCGGAATGCGCAGTCGAATGGCATATTTCATCGTCCTATCGCCGTGCACGGTCAGGGCGATTTTGCTCAGGCGCGGAAAATCGCTTTCGATCTCCAATCGCCCGGCCAAATCGGGCAGGTCAATCGACGCGCTGGGATAAAGATTCACGTCCACGGCGTTTCCCTGGCGGGTGACGATGAAGGACGCCGCCTGGCCCAGCGACCAACAGCCCCACAGCGAGCAGCACCCGGGGTTCTCGCTGCCGAAGCGGCCTTCCCAGCCCTGCCATTTCTTTCCGCCGACGACGTCGGTCGCGAAGGCCCGATGGCCGAATCCGCCGGTGTGGAATTGGTTCATGAAAAGGTGGTTGACCTGGGTCCGCTCGGCGTCCTCGAGATAGTCGCGCCGGCCGGTCGCTTCGAACATCATCAGGTTGACGACGACGTAATCGGCCAGGGCGCAGCCTTCATCCTGTTCGGATATCGGCATCCCCTCGGGCAGACCGCCGCTGACNNGGCTTTCTCTCCCGTCGCCCGATAGAGATCGATAACGCCGCGGATCATGGACAGGGTATGGTGGGTATGATGGGTCCGGCCGGCACGCCCGGCGATTTTCCGGCCCAGGTCGAGAGCCCAGCGATCCCCGCCGGCCGCGTAGAGCGCGACCAGGCCGTCCAGGCAATGGCCGAAATATTCGTGCATCATGCCTTTGCCGTTGTCCTTCCAATAATCGAAAATCGCTTCATAGTAGCGGCCCAGCCGGCGGGCGGATTCGAGATAGCGTTTCTCCCCGGTATCCCGATAGGCGTCCAGGAGGCCGCGCAGGGCGAAGGCGTTGCCGGAGACGATGCGGTCGTCCTTCTGGTCGAGCGGCGCCTCCTGGCCGAAAGATCCGGCCTTGGTCTGAAGGCCCAGCACGGCGTCGGCCACGGCCGAGCGCAGAGTCCGGGCCGGCGTCCAGCCCAGCGCTTGGGCGACATGCCAGACCGAAAACATGCGCCCGAATTGGTCGCCCGGCCAATCGAACCAGAGGGCGGCGCCCGGAACGGATGAAGCGTTGGAGACATAAGAAGCGATCGAGTAGCGGTCCTGCCGGGTCAGGAGATTGGCCGCGGCGGCCTGGAAGCGGGCGCCGTACTCTCCGCGCAGGGTTACCTGTTCGAGGGCGACGCGTTCACGCACGGCGGGAGCCGGAGTCGATCCCGGCCGGGCCGCGGCTCCCAGGGCCGCAATCAGGACGATCAAGAGGACGGAACGAACGGGACGGAATTGGGACACGGCGGCGCCTCCTTGGCGGGGATTCCCCGGCGGACTCCGCCTGATTCTCCCCGACCGGCCGACCGCCTGTCAAGCGCCCGCCCGGATCAAAATCAGCGCGCGGTCCGCTTGTAGGAAAGCCAGACCGCGCCGGGCTTGGACGCGATCTGGATGGGGACTCCCTCATCCATCAATTCGGCGCCCCGCCGGCGGATCAGCGACCCCGAATGCACGTCCGTCACTTTGTAAATGGCGCGGCGGTCGAGATTGCGGAGCTTGAACGGCCGGGAATCGTCCGGGGCTTCGGAACGGCGGAAAGCCAGGATCGCTCCCCCGCCCTTCTCCGGGCTGTCGAACTGGAAGACCATCCATTTCTTCTCGTCCTGGCTATACGGCGTGAGCGGGTAATAATCTCCCAGCAGGTCATCTTGGATCGCGCGGAATCCGGCCACCTCCCGGCGGATTCGGTTGTAATTGTCGCCCGTCCGGCGCATATCGTGGCCGATGCGCCAGGCCGGACAGATGGAGCTGCGCAGAAGATAAAGATCGTCGGTTCCCGCTCCGGAGCCGTACCAGGGGAGCCAGAGCGAAATCCCATACGTGTGGGCCTGGTGAGCCACGGCGCTGGACGTGTAATCGCTGCGCAAAAGGGGCGCCGCGCGGCGCAGGGTTTCCAGATCGAGACGGCGCCCGCCCGATGCGCAGGTGTCGATCCATCTCTCCGGATCGCGCCGTTCCAGCTCGTCCCAATAGGCCAGCAGGCCGGTGACGTAATGGTTTTCGGTCAGGCCCTGCCGTTCCGGCGTATCGGCGGACTTCCAATAGCTAAGCGGATCGAAGTTGAAATCCGTGCGCAGAACATCGATTCCGTCGGATTTGAACATGCCGTCGAGATAATCGACCAGCCAGGTCCGGGCGCGGGGATCACCCAGGTTCAGGAGCCGGTTGTCCTTGGGTCCCAGCTTCATCGCTCCGCCCGGTCGAGGCAGGAGCCACTCGGAGTGATTTGAGCCCAGCCAGGAATTCATAGTCACCCGCTCGGGCTCGAACCAGAGGATGAACTTCATTCCGGCCGCATGGGCCCTTTCGGCCACTTCGCGCATTCCGTGCGGAAACCGCGCCGGATCGGGCGTCCAGGTACCGACACCGTCCCACCATTCCTGGTTGGGATACCAGCCGGCATCCAGGATCCAGGCATCCAGCTTGATCTTTTCGCGGACGAAGCCGTCGATCATGGCGATCTCTTCCAAAGCCAACGGCTTGAGGTTGCCCCAGCAGGCGTCAAAACGGGCGGAAAGCGTTTTTCCTCCGGACCGCGGCGTGTTGTGGGCGAGCATCCAGCGCCGCCAGATGTTCTGGGAGCGGAGCCAGTCGCCGCCCCAGAACTGCAGGACGACGAGCGGCGTGCGGGCCTCCTCGCCTGGTTCAAGGATGAAATGGGTCGTTTCCTGTCCGATGCGGACCCGCAGGCCGTAGCCTTTATCGCGCTGGAATGAAGATGACCATTGGCCCGGCCAGCCGACCGCGGCGATGACCCCGCCGCCCTTCCATTCGATGTTGAAATAGCACATGTCGCTGTTGGTGGGACGGCCGCCGGCGGCGCTGATGCGCTTCTCCGCGCCCGGCCCGAGGACGGTTTCCAGCGGCTGGAAATCATTGGGCTGACAGGGGCTGCCGACGCTGTGATGCAGGAGATATTCCGCTCCCGACGAATTGCGGAGGGCGAGGTCCGCGGCCAGAAGATCTTCGATGAGCGGGCTTTTCGCCGATCCCCCGTTGCGTAAATAAACCGTCCATTCCACGGTCGGATAATCGGCGTATTCCACGCCCACGCAGCGGACTTCCAGCCCCGTTTTCGGGTCGCAATAGGTCAGGGTTCGCTCCAGCCGGTCGCGGTCGACGACGCGAAAAGACCGCGTCAATTTCCAGGAAGACAGGAATTCGGAAGAGCGCCGGCCGCCGAAAACGAAGGAGAAAGGCGGTGCCGCATCGAGCACGGGTCCGGAAGGCATCCCAGCCGGCGCCGGCTTCTCCCCCCACAGCCGCGCCGCCGCCCAATCATGCGCCGCGGCATGTTCGGATTCGTTGGGCCGGACTTCGGTCGCAGCCGCGGAAGTTTCTTTTTCATCGACTTCCTTCAAAATGGAGACCGGCCCGAGCAAACCCGAGTCCAGGAGCGACGTTGTCTTGGTGATCATATCGAAGCGGAAGGCGTCGTGGGTTACGGTGAAACGCTTCTCCTTGGGCTGATTGAGATCGCCGATAACCCGGTTGGCCCACAAGTTGACGACGTCGATCTCCAGCGCGTTGCCCGCCGGGCGGACGGCGTCGGTGATGTCGACGCGCCAAGGCGCGGTCCAGAGAACACCCAGCTCTTTCCCATTCAGCCGGACGTCGGCCACCGCCTTGACCGCCCCGAGATCGAGGAAAAGACGGTTCTTGGAGCGCGCGGCTGCGGCCGGCCCCAAATTGAATGCTTTTCTATAAGTCGCCTTTCCGGAATAATACCTGATGTTATCCTCGCTCCGCCGCGTCCAACTGACGAGCTCCGGGAACTCGGCCGTTTCCGGTCCGCCCCAGCGGGGATCGAATCCGACCTTCCAGCCGCCGGTGATTTCCTGGAGAGTAACTAGCGCGGGGAAATTCCGCGCCGCTGCGGACGCGAGTTTGGATGGGGCGGGTTTCCGGAATACTACAAAAAGGGATTGCATCGGCGCGAAGTCCAAGGGAACGATGGTCCGGCTCCCTTCCCCGCGGAACACGGCGGCGTCGCGGAGCTGCCCCGTGACTGGGTCCCATAACTCGGGCTTTTTCCCGGCAACGCGGAAAAAACAATCCGCGAAAATCATCCGGCCGCTCCGATTGGAGACGAAATAAATCTCCGCGTCCTTCGCCGTGCGATGGATGTAGTCCAGCGCGGCTGCGGAAGGGGCCCCGGACTTTGTCTGGGGATCAAGTGCCATCGTTTCAAAATCCGGACCGACGCCGTCCGCGGCCAGGATCTGGCGCGGAGTCCGCCCCCAGATCACCCGGCCGAGTCCGTAGCGATGTTCGGTGCGCGTCTTTCCGTCGCAGTCACCCCAGACCTCGTCGGCGATCTTCCGGACTTCATCGTCCGAACGCGGATAGTCATTTAGGCCGGAGGCCTTTTCCGGCCTGGGCCCAACGACCGTCGCGCCGGCGCGGACAAGATCGCGGATCTTTCGGACCGCTTCGAGAGGCATCGACCGCGAAGGAACGGGCGAAACGGACAGGGACAAAGCGTCACCGATCATCTTGGACGTCTCAAGCGAAGGGGACGTGCAGTTCCGCAAAACGAGGAGCCGATAGCTCAGCCCGTCGGGAAGGACGATCCGGCCGTTTTGGACCGTCATGCGGTTCAGCACGACTTCGGTGTTGGCATAATCGAAATCATAGCCGGGGCCGAGCTCCGGATCTTCGGCTTTAGGCGGAGCGATGACCGGCGGCCGGTCGCCGAGGTAATAGCAGACATCGGCGGCGAAAACCCCCTGTTGGAGCATGTACTGGCAGCGCGAAAGATAAGTGAAAAAGGCCGGCGATAGCTCCCACCAAGTGCTGTTGGGGTTCCAATGCTGGCCGGCGCAGAATTCAAAGCCGGGCTTGCCGTCCGACGGCGGCTGGCAGGTGGCTTGGTGCAGCATGATGGAGTTGATGCCTTCGCCGAAAGCGGTATCGACATAGGGCTTGAGATCGGCGGGCGAAAGCGACCAGTGCGTCCGGTCGCGCTCCTGCTGGGTGAACGACTCGGCCATGGCCTGGGGCTTGCCGTAAACATGGGCGGCCGAAGCGGTCTGCTTGAGATTGAGCCGCATATAAGGATCGGCGTTGTAGCCGCCGGGAAAGTCGAAATGCCCGTTGACCCAGAATTCGCCGGCGGGCAGATCGCAGCGGCCCTCGTTTTTCAGCGAATCCATGGGCGGCAGGTTGCCCGGGCCGGCCGCCTCGCTGCCCATGCGGATTCCGCGCTGATGGCAGAGCTCGGCGAAATGGCCGTAGAAATTCTCGGATAGGCAGTCTTCCACGGTACGGTCGAAATCCTCCTTGAAGCGGGCCGTGATATCCGCGTTTCCGACGACGCGGCCGGAGAGGGCCGGGAGGTATGGCTTCAGATCGTAGCCGCGAAAACGGAGGAACTGGGCCGGGAAGTCTTTCGTCCAGGTCAGCTTGCCGCATTCCCAGCTGTCCGACCATAAATAATCCAAGTGCCCGCCGGCCTTGGCGGCCTCATCCAGGACTACTTGACCGAGATGCTGGAAGTGGTCGTCGAGCGAGGCGGGATTCAGATAGTCGATCTGATAGCCGGCGCCCTCGGCAAACGTGTCGCCCTTGGGATACGGGTCCCAGCGGCTGCCGGTCAGCGTATAGCCGGTCCGTAGGATGGTCCATGATCCGGCCGGGACGTCCCATTCGAGGCGGCCGTCTGGTTTCAAATCCGCTGTAACATCGATGATCGCCCGGGGATCGACCGCGTTTTTCGGATTCTCCTGAAAAGCCTGCACCCAGACGTCCTTGTAATAGCCGTCCACGATCGGCGGCGCCGGCAACACGCCCCGGAATTTCGAGGGGCCGCGCGTCTTGATCTCGGACTGGACGACCTTCTTCATGGCGTTGTCCGGGGTGACCCAGGGACCGATCATCACCCATCCCCCGGCCAGATTGAATCCCATCTCGAGCTTCAGCCGGGCCGCTTCCTTGACCGCATGGCGGAAAAGCTCGCGCCATTCCGGCCCCAAGAAGGTCACGCCCGGCAGGGGCGCCAGGCCGGCGTATCCGCCCGTGCAGATCAGGTTGACGCCTTGGATTCCCTTGGCCTTGAATTCCTCGAGATCGCGGGTGATGGCGGCTTTGTCGACGCGGTTGAACAGCCACCACCAATAAACGCGGGGCTTGGCTGAATCGGGAGGCTTGAGGAAACCGGCTTCCAACCCGGACGGGGCCGGCTTGCAGGCCGTCAGAAAAGCGATCAAAACGATGACGGCCAAAGCCCATAGATGAAGAACTCGGAGGAAGGATGGGCGGGCGGGACGGATTGACAAGCGCGGCATGATAGCTCCTCGTTAGGCAGGAATGAGCGGTCCCGGCTTCGGCCGCGGTTCGGCTCGCATCGAACCAAAAAAAGAGCCCGTCCTTCGTGGGAAGGACGGGCTCTTGAGATCAGCCGGTTCCGTGCGCCTCGATCAGAAGGATAACTTGAGACCCAAGCGCGCCGTCCAGGGGGCGAAGCGCCTGGACCACTTGTTGAATGCGGTATTCACGTCCCCCCCGTCCGCGACCATCGCTTTGTAGTCGCGGGCCAATGTTCCGTCGAGGATCTGCGTATAATCGGCGTAGATGCCGTCCAGGTTGAGATCCATGATCTTGCTCTGGATCGTCTCGGTGCCGGTCACGTTATTGATCTGGAGGTTGAGGGAGATCCGGTATCTATCTCCGATCTTGAAGGTGTAGTCCAGGTAGAGATCAGCCCAGAAGGTGAACGGCAGTCGGCCCATGTCCCCGCGATTCTCGGGATAAATGTACCTGTCGTTGAGGAAAAGCTTGGTCGTCAGGGGCAGGCCGCTCCGGCCATAGCCGATGACGCCTACGGTCAGCCCGAACGGGAAGGCATAGGTTCCATAGGCCTTGATATAATGGGTCCTGTCCTGGGGCAAGACTCCCTTGAGAACATTCCCTTTCGCGTCGTACATGATGAACCAGTCGTCGTAGTACTGCTCGACGTTGGGGCCGGTGCGGCCGACGCCGTCGGTCACTTCGTCGGAGCTGGACAGGCCGGAGTAATTCCCCGCTACCCGGCTCAAGGTGTAGTTGATGCCGCCCTGCCAGTTGTTGCTGAACCTCTTTTCCAGGGAGATGTTCAGCCCGTAATACTCCCTCGTCGCTTTAGGGCAGGGCCAATAAGCGTCGGTGAACTTTCCGCCCTGGGAGACCGGTCGGGACCAGCCGAAGCCGGGATTGGTGATATAGAAGTTCTCCGTGAGATTCGTCGTGCCGTCGGGATTGGTCACAGTTTCGAACACGCCGACGTCCTCAATCGTCCGGATGAGGTGCTTGTTGACGAGGCGGACGGAGAGGGAAAGGTCCTCCAACAGCTTCTTCTCGGCGCCCAAGGAGATCTCCCTCTGGGCGGTCGGTTTCAGGTCCGGATCGACCCGGCCGAACGATGGCGGCAGAAAATCGAGGGATCCGGCGTACGTACCGCCGGCGGACTGGCTGGCCTTGTCATTGAACGCGCCGCTCGCCGCGATTTGAGTCCAATCCGCGGTCGTNNAGAGCGTAATAGTCCTGCTTGCGCTTCCAGCCGCCGAAGGTGAGCTCGGCCATGTAGAGCTTCATGACATCATAATAAATGCCGAAGCTTCCAAAGATCTTCAAGCTGGAATCCCCGAACACGTCATAGACCGCGCCCAGCCGGGGAGCCAGCATCTGCCCTATATTGAACTTGACGGGCTTGTCCGTAAAATTCGCATAGGACGTGTCGTTGGTCAAGGACGGGATGTACTGGCTCTCGCCCCGGATGCCGAAATTGATGGTCAGCCTGTTCATGATCGTCCAGGAATCCTGGGCGTAGAGCGACCAATTGTTGGCATGGACGTTCCATGCGCCTCCGTTGATCGGTTGGGTCCAGGAACCCCGGATATAATAGTACCCGTAAGCGCCGTACCAAGGGCTGCTCGGGTCGGCGCCGACGCCGATAGGATCGCCCAAAGCATAGGAAGTCTTGCCGAAGGCCATGTAGACCCTGGGGTGTGTGGTGGCTGTAAAGACGTCCTCATGAAGATATGCATAGCCGATGCCGGCCTTCAGAGAGTGCTCGCCCATCCAGTTGAGGTAATAGGTTACGTCCAGGTTGTTGCTGATCTTTTCCTGCAAGTATCTCTCTGTATCGCGAAAGGTCCCGGCGTCCGTCCAGCCGGAGGAATGGAGCAGGCCCGGATTGGCAACATAGAAGGGATCATTCGCGTAGAGCATGTTCGAATAATTGAAGTTATAGGTCGAGCTGTTGGGGGGCAGGATCTGCTGATTGTTCTGGTTCTGCACGTGCCAGCCGCCCCTGTAGCTGACGAGCATATTATTGCCGATGGAATAATCCGCGGTCAGCGCGCCGGTCCAGTTGGGATAGTCAAAACCCTCTTTGCTCCATTCGTAATCCGAGGCGTCGAGGCCCTGGATGCTCGGAAGGGCGCCCCGATACTTGCTGAAATTGTTGATGAAGCTGGCCGCCACGCGAAGGCCTTCGATCGGAGCGGCCGAAAGCCGGAGCGACCCGTTAAAATTGTAATTCTTGTTCGTGAAGCTCTGGAAGGGTCCATTCCTATAGTTGAAGTCCCTTTGGGCCACCGTTTGATTGTAGATCGGATCGACGGAGGCGAAGAACCATAGCTTGTCCTTGATGATGTAGCCGCCCAGGCTCAGGATCCCTTCGTACCGGTTGTAGCGGTCCCTGTCCTTCCCGCCGTTGAAATAGAGGGAATCGTCGTTCACATATTGCCAGAGGGTATAGTCGTTGGGGTCCTGTCTGATGTAGTCTCTGGATTTCCCCTGCATCCCCCGCGTGTTGTTCTCGTAGAAGCCCAGGATATCGCCGTGGAACGCGTTGCCTCCGGACCGGGTGATGACGCTGACGACGCCTCCCATCGAGCCGCCATACTCGGCGTTGTATCCCGAGGCCGTGACCTTGACTTCATCCAGGAGCTCGAGAACGATATTCTGGCCCTTGACTCCCAAATGAAAGTCCGTCACATCCGCTCCGTCGGCGTACCACACGTTCTCGGAGCCCGAAGCGCCGTCGACCGAGATCCCCGCGCTGATGTCCTCATTCTGGACGCCGGGGATGGTGCCGATGAGGGAATCGAAGGCCCTGCCTCGGGGCAGCGAGAGGAAGGTCTCCTTGGTCATGACCTGGCCCTTGGTCGTGCTCTTGACATCGATCATGGGGGCCTGGCCGACGACCGTGACCTGCTCATTGAGGGTGGATAGCTCCAACGTCGCATTCAGGGCTAATGTCTGGGACAGATCGAGATAAATATCCTTTCTGACCAGGGTATTGAAACCGGGAAGCGAGTAAGTAATATCATAAGTTCCGGACGGAAGCGCCATTAAACGGAATGTCCCGTTGCTATCGGTGGTCGTAGCGGCCTTTCCGACAAGTTTGGGGCTGGAAGCTTGGACCGTCACTCCGGGAAGAGGGTTTTTCTGATTATCAATAACCCTACCGGTAATCTTCCCTTCCGGCGTGAGCTGGGAGAAAGCCGTTCCAGCGGCCAGCAAACAAACGATCAGGAAAAGAATCAACTGCGTCTTTTTCATTCGCATTGAACCCCCTGTTCAAACTTTCTTGAGCCTTCTCTCCCGAGGTGAATCCGAACATGGCTTCACCCCAACCCTTGAAACCGGATACCCCTATTTTTCTATCGTTGTTCGCACCCCCGCGGTCCCACTCTGAATAGGCAAACCTGGCCTCCTTTTGTCGTCATAATAATTCCGACCGCGAACCGTAGTCAAGAGGATGATTCGTTCATTATCTTGACATCGATCGGCGGCCGGAATATCGTTTTTCCATGAAAGGCGGGAGATGCTCCGAGCTTGGCCGAAGGGATTGTCGCGGAGAGCGAAAAAGCAAATTCCCGTTCTTAGATGATGAAACCGAATCAAGCCGGCGAGGGATGAGGAGAACGCGATGAAGGCGATCGTCTATCATAAGTACGGCTCAGTGGAGGTCCTCGAATTAAAGGAAATCGACACTCCGGTGGCTGAGGACGATCAGGTGCTTATAAAAGTTCACGCGGCGTCCGTCAATCCGCTGGACTGGCACTTCATGAGAGGCAAGCCCTACTTCATGCGTATCAAAGCCGGGCTGCGCAAGCCAAAGGTCACCCGTCTTGGTGTGGACGCGGCCGGGCAAGCTGAAGCCGTGGGGAAGAATGTGACGCGGTTCCAGCCGGGTGACGAGGTCTTCGGCGCATGCGCCGGGGCCTTTGCCCAGTACGCCTGCGCGTCTGAAAATGCGTTGGCGCGGAAGCCGGCCAACCTGACGTTCGAACAGGCGGCGGCCGTCCCTATAGCGGCCTTGAGCGCCCTGCAGGGCCTTCGCGACAAAGGACGGCTTCAATCGGGCCAGAAGGTCTTGATCAACGGCGCGGCGGGAGGTGTGGGAACGTTCGCCGTGCAGATCGCCAAGGCGTTCGGGGCGGACGTGACCGGTGTGTGCAGTACGAGGAATGTGAACCTGGTTCGATCAATCGGCGCACACCATGTCATAGATTACAAGCAAGAGGATTTCACCCATAACGGACAGCGGTACGACCTTATTTTAGATTCCGTGGGGAACCATTCCTTGTCCGCTTGCAGGCGCGCGCTGACGGCCGCGGGAACTCTCGTGCTGGTCGGAGGACCGGACAAGGGGCGTTGGATAGGACCTCTGACGGGCATGCTCAAAGCGGTCGTTTTGTCGCGCTTCGTGAGCCAGAAGCTGCTCCCGTTTCTGGCCAAACGAAGCCAAGCGGACCTGGCTGTCCTGAAGGAGCTCCTCGAAACCGGAAAGGTGACCCCGGTCATCGACAGGCGCTATCCTCTGAGTGAAGTCCCCGAGGCGATTCGCTATCTGGAAGAAGGACACGCCCAAGGAAAAGTCGTCATTACCATGTAAGGCGCCGCCCGCCGGCCCTCAATTCAATTGCAGCTGAAAGCGGGTGACTGAGGCGGCCGGGAAACGATGGACGATCGTCGGACCGCCCGCGGGCAACACGCTCTCCAGCGGCTCCAGGGCCCGCGGCGCGTCGAGCGTGTTGCGGGCATGGATGTCGTCCGATCGCAGGACGCGGAGGCGGCCGAATTTCAGCGTCGCTCCCCGTACCGCGATCTCGGCTTCCCGGGCCTCCCGGGCATGGGGATTGACGACCGTCAGAATGAGCTCCTTACCCTTCAAAGAAGCCGAACCGGTCAGGCCGGGAAGCGTCGCTTCATGTCCGGAGCGCGCACCTACGGCCGGCGCCGAAAACGATGTCCGCAGCGAGCGGCCGCCCTGGTGGGCGGCGTACATCTCGAAGACATGGAAATTGGGCGTCGCCGTGAATTTGTCCTCATGGGCCAGGAAGAGCGAATGGAGATTGTTGATGAGCTGGGCCACGTTGGCCATGGCCACCTTGTCGGCGTGCCGGTTGAAGATGTCCAGGGTCAGGGCGGCGATCAATCCGTCGCGCAGGGTCGAGGTCTGGCCGAAAAGGAAGGCCGGATCGACCTCGGTCCCGGCCCGGTGCCAGGCGCCCCATTCGTCGACGATCAGCTT
>PMCY01000095.1 GCA_003154255.1 Candidatus Aminicenantota bacterium
GCGCCCAGAGCCTTGCCCTCTTCCATGGTCGCCGCCTGCCCGCTGAGCGGATCTTCCGCACCGTTCACCCACCCGTCATGGTGATTGCCCCGGATGATCCATTGATCCGGGTACACGCTCCCCTTGATCACGGCGATGACGTCATAGATCGGCGTGAGATCCCAGTTGAACTCAAGCTTCAGATGGACCCGGGCCGGCCCGGGCCCGACGTGGTAGGTCACGGGCAGGGCCCCTTTCCAGGGACCCGGGACGACCGGCCCGGTCAAGGACCGCAGCAAGGGCAGGGCGTCATGCGCGGAGATCGGCAGGACCGGGATTTTAGTCAGGACCTTGATGTCCTTGAGAGGCAGGTGCTTGGCCCCCGGCGTCGCGCCGACGCCTGGCGTCGAGGGGTCGCCGGGGTAAAGGGGCATATCGGCGACGGATCCTCTCTGGATGCCGAATTCATTCCTCCAGGCCCCTTGGGGATAGACATCGCCGATGTAAAAGCCGTCTTCCTGCGGATCGGAAAAGATAATACATCCGACGGCCCCGTGTTCCGCGGCCAATTTCGGCTTGATTCCTCTCCAGGATCCGCCGTATCGGGTGAGGACGATTTTTCCCCGCACGTCAATGCCCATCCTATCGAGATCATCGTAATCGGAGACGCCGCCGTAATTCACGTAAACCAGTTCGGCCGTCACATCGCCGTCGATGGAGTAGGCGTTGTAGGCCGGCAGCTGTTCGGCGGTCTGGCCCGAGGTCCGGTCTTCCTTCAGCGGCGGCTCGGCCAGGACCGCCTTGTAGGGGACGGGGGAGGTCATCTCCAGCAGCCGCCTCTTGGGCGTCGGAAACAGGATGCTGAATTCCTCGATGCGGGCGTCGAATCCCCAGGCTTTATACTGGGAAAGGATGAATTCCGCGTTTTTCCGGTCGTAGGGGGAGCCGACGTGGTGGGGATGGGCGCTGAGGCGCTCCAGCCGGGCCTTGATCTCCGCCGCGGAAACGTGGGAATCGAATCGCGCTTCCAGGGATGCGTCCGGCGGGACGTTTTGGGCCCACGTCGCGCCGCCGGCCAGGACGGCCGCGAGGGCCGCCAGACCCATCCATTTATAAAGATTCATCATCGTTCGTTTTCCTTTCTTCGGACATAGTCCGAGAGAATTCGTCGATCGGGCGTCCTCTCTCCGGCCGCAATCCTGATGCGGCGTTTCCTTCTATTCCTGCGAGGACCGCACGATCCGCACCGGGCCCAGGAGCCCCGACGGAAGGAGCGGCTCGCCGGCGCGATAGAACTGTTGGGTCGTATAGGTGTATTTCTTCTCCGCGCCGGGCTGCTGATCGCCGACCAGCCGGTTGACCCAGAGGTTCGTCACCTTGACCTGCAATTCGTTGGCGCCCGGCTTGATCGCCGCAGTGACATCGATGCGGAAGGGCTTTTTCCAGACGATCCCCAGCGGCCGGCCGTTGAGGGACACTTCGGCCAGGTTTTTCACGTCGCCGAGATCGAGCCATAGCCGCGCGCCGGTTTTGAACCACTCCGCCGGCGCCTGGATCGTCTTGGCATAGGCGCCCGTCCCGGAGAAGTACTTGACGCCCGCGTCGGCGTTCTCGCTCCAGGAGGCCAGCGCGCCGAGAGTGATTTGCGCTGGCGCGCCGCGTCCGGCCTGGAAACCGACCGTCCAGGGGCCCTCGAGCACGGCCAGGGTCGTCTCGATATTCGCCGGCATCGCCCAGGCCGGGAAAGAGGCCGGTTTACGGAACACGACGAACACCGCTTCATACGGCTCCAGCCGCAGCGGCACGGTGGTGCGGCCGTTGGCGATCAGGTACGGGGCCGGCTCGGCTTCGCCGGTGTCGGCGTGCCACAGCTCCGCTTCCTTGCCTTGGATCCGGAAGCTCGCCTCCAGGGTCTCCACGCGCTTGTTGCGGTTGTCGATCCAGTAGATGTCGCCGTCGGCCAGCCGGCGATGCACGAAGAGAAGCTTCGTGTCCGCCAGCGGCCGCGTGTATTGCATGTCGGGCTCCACGCCAAGGGCGGACAGCGCCTGGGCCAGGGTTCTGTCTCCCTGGACGCGGCCCTTGCCGTAAGCGAGTCCGTGTCCTTCCGCTCCCCAGAGCTCCTCGGCGATGGAACGGAATTCCGCCGGATCGTCGCTCAGGCTCGGCGAGCCGACGGGTTTGGCCCCCGCGACGACGGCGCCCGCGCCGACAAGGTCGCGGATCTTGCGCAGCACGGGCAGGGACATGAGCCGGGCGTTGGCGTCGAGGGCCAGCACGGCGTAGCTCATTCCGCTGGGCGTCGTGATCCGCCCGTTTTCAACGGCCAGGCGATGCTGCAGGGCGTCGGCGTTGACGAAGTCGAAATCGTATCCGGCCGGGATATCCGGCGGCTTGGCCCCGAAGAGGGCGGTGATGTTGGAATCCTCGCCGTAGAAATACAGTACGTCTGCGACGAACTTGCCCTGCTGGAGCATGAAGGAGCTGCGCGACAGATAAGATGTCCAGGGCTTGGCCAGCTCGGCCCAGGTCTCGTGCCGCGTGAACCACTGGCCGAAGGGCCCGAGCGACAGGCCGGGCACCTTGTCCGAGACGGGCTGATGGACGGATGTGTGGAGAACGAAGCGGTTCAGCCCCATGGCCAGCTCCGTGTCCGCGGTCGGCTTCAGCGTTTCGGGAGACCAGCTCCAGGCGCCCCCGGCGCCGCCGTAGGCCGTCAGGGATTCCGCGGCCACGAGATTCTGGCCGTAAATATGAGCCACGGAGGCCGACTCCCGGATATCCACGCCGTATCCGGGAGGCTCGTCGGAGGACCGGTTGGGCGTCCACAGCGCGCTCATGGGGATCTCGGCGTTTCTCTTCACTTCCATGCCGTCCCCGATGAAGGCCCGTCCGCCCTCGTGGGATTCGGTGTAGCGGCCCATCCCCATCTTGTGCAGGGAGGCGCTGATTTGGTCGTAGTGGTATTCCGTCGTCAAGTCGCCGATGGTTTTGCGGAAGTCCCAAAGGAAGCGGTCGCTGGATTCCGCGCTCTCCACCACGCGGCCGGTGAGGACCGGGAGCCAGGGGCGCGGGTCATAGCCGCGCCTTTTGGTGAATTCCGTGATCATGTCTTCGGTCCAATTTTGGACGCCGGCTTCCCAGCTGTCCGTGATCACATACTGCAGGCCGCGCTTGCCCATCAGCGGGCCCAGCGTGTTCTTATATAGGCCCAGATAATGATTGAGATAGGCCTCGACATGGCTTCGATTGAGCTTGTCCACCTCCAGGCCGGTCGCTTCGGGCGAAGCCGGAGCATTATGCGCGCCGGTCAGCGAGTAGCCCAACCTTAGAACGACCCATCTCCCGGCCGGCGGCGTCCATTCGAGTCGCCCGTCGGGGCGCATCTTCGCGGTCAGATCGAAAACGTCGACTTTGGGCACGGCGTCCGAAGCCGCCACGGGGAGCGTTGCCAGGCCGTCCAAGTTAATGGCCGCCGAAAAAGCCGCCTTGTCTTCGAACCGGTTCACCCGGGCCCCGGTGTACAGAATGATTTCGGCGATCTTCGTCCCGACCGGAGCCGTGGGGGCGCTCTTGCCGCCCGCCGGGGGCGGGGGAGTCTTGAACGTCACCCGGAAGAATTTGGCGGTGACGGCGGGGAAGGCCATGGTCTGTTGGGGTGTTTCCCCGGCCGGAATCGCCGCGATCGTTCGAAATTCCCGACCGTCGTCGCTGCTTTCCACGGCTTGGGCGCCGTCGCTTCCGCTTCCCTCGAAGAAAGCCGCGATGCTCAGCCCTCGAACGGTCCGGGGCTTTTCGAACTCGAACTGGATCCAGGCTTTCTGGCCGACGGGAGCTGCCGGCAAGGTGATCGTTTTGGCCAGATCGCCGTCGATGAGCGGGGCCAAGCTGAAGGACCCGCCGCTGGAGGACACTTTCGGCTGCAGCTCGGCCATGGAGAAGTCGCCGTCCGGCTGGCGATAAGCGATCACGGCGCTGTCGCCGTAATATGT
>PMCY01000362.1 GCA_003154255.1 Candidatus Aminicenantota bacterium
ATACCTGACCAAGGATCACGCCAAAATGCGGAAGGAAATCGAAGCCGTCGAAGTGGGCCGGATCGTCGGGCGCGCCTCCGAAATCGAACTGCTCATGAGTCCGGAGCATGAAGGGGCCCGCTCGATCGATCAGGGAAATCCTCTGGCCAAAAATTTCCCCGGGGATGAAGATTCCAAGCGATTGGTCCAGATCGAAGGCGCTTCCGCCCAGCTCATCTATAAACAGCAAGCGCTGAGATTTCTGCAGGATTTCAGGGACATCGCCAAAGCCTTGCGCTATATCCCCGGGGCCAAATCATTGATCCTGTTTTCGGGAGGAATCGCCCGGTCGCTTCTCTTCGGGACCAAGGGGGCGAGAGTGAATTTCAATCCTTACGGCGACGCAGAGGAGCAAGCCCGATACAACGACGCCGTCTTGACCCAGTACGGGGATCGCGACATCCAAAGTGAATTCCACGATTTGGTCCGGGAGCTACGGGCTTCGAACACATTCATCTATGCCGTCAATGAGACTCTCCCCCAAGGCGCCAGTCACGATCGGGCCGCTATGGACTTTCAGGGCGACGAGTTCCTGCGGCAATTGGCCGGAGAAACGGGCGGGCAATATTTCCACAACACTCAGGACACCGACAAGGCGGTCGAGGACATCCAAAAACTCACCGCCTCCTATTACGTGCTGGGCTACCCGGTCAGCGAGAAGTGGGATGGCCTGTATCGAGCGGTCAAAGTGACCTTGAAACGCAAGGACCTCCAATGCTGGGGGACAGCCGGCTATTTCAATCCCAAGCCGTTCAGCGAATTAACGCCGACCGAAAAGAGGCTGCACTTCATCGATCTCGTCTTGAGCGATTCACCCCAGGGCCAGACGCCTTCGGCGATGCCCTTCAAAGCCATCCCGGTATATAGGGGAGGCGGCCCGAGCCTGGCCGTTGTCGCGCGCGTCCCCAGGGACTCCGGCGACGCGGCCGTCGGTCCCAGGACCGAGGCCGTCCTCGTCCTCTTCGACGAGCAAAAGAACCTCAAAGGCATTAAGCGGGCCGAACTGGTCTTGACGAAAAATGACGGCGATCGGATCATCCTCTCCGGCCTGTTGCCGATTCCGCCCGGTCATTACACCTGCCGGATCATCCTGCGCGATCTCGATTCAGGGAAGAGCGCCCGGGCCACGGCCGACGTGAACGTCCCGGCCCCGGCCTTCGCCGGGCTGAGCGTTTCGCCGCCGCTCTGGCTGACGGCGGACACCGGGGCGAGCTGGAAAGACCTGTTCTCAAAGGATGTCCTGACCTCCTTCTATCCGTTCGAGCGGACGGCTTACCTCCCCCTGTTGGGAGACATCGGCACGGAGACGGCGAAAATATACGCCGTTCTGCCGATTTCGTTTTTCGGGGTGGCCAAGCCGGAGATCGCTCTGGCCGCCCAACTCATTGAAACGGCGACGGGAAAGGGCCGGTCCCTTCCCCTGGTCGTCCTTAAAAAGACGGAGGATGGACACAGCGAGACGTATTTCCTGGAATTGACGACCGGACCGCTTCCCCCGGGCGCCTATTCGCTCTATCTCTTCGTCCAGGACAAGAACGGATTCAAAAAGACCTTCATATCGACTTACCAGACCCGCTGAAGCCCTTTCAAAGGGAGCGGCGGTCGGCGAGCCGCTATCGGCAAAAACGACTATTTTTCGATCACGGAGAAAGAAGGAGGACCGGGCGATTCCGGACAGCCGCCATACGCCGGCCGGCAATATTGATTCCCATGGCCGGGTCATATCCCGGGATTCGATACTCATCCGCTTCGACGGCAGGCCACCATGGAACGCTTTGAGAATTCGGGCAATTGAGAAAGATGCCGATATAAAGGAAAATGGGAAAATGAAGATTAGGGAGAGGCTGTTCGTCCTTTTTCTGGGATGCGCCGTCCTAATCTCTGGCCCGCTTTCGTCCGGCGGACAGACGCCTCCGGCCGCCGCTCAGAATCCTCACCATGACGTCTCGGTCACGCTCAAGCTCATCCAAGTCTGCGTCACCGACAAGAAGGGGAACCCCGCGCCCGGCCTGACCGCGGCGGACTTCGAAATCACGGACGACGGCAAGCCGGTCTCCATCACCGATCTTGAATATCATACCGTGGCGTTTCCCGGTACCGTGAACGACTCGCCCGCCCAGGCGGCCGCTCCCGTGCCGGCCAAGCTCAACCGCAAGTTTTTCCTTTGGTTCGATTTCGGATTCAACGATCCCAGCGGCATAAAACGGGCGAAAGCGGCGGGCCTCCACTTCATGGATACCCAAGTCCGGCCGGAGGATCAGGTCGCACTGGTTTCGTCGTCGATCCTCACGGGCATTTCCGTCCACGAATACCTGACGGGCGACCACGCCCGCGTGCGCCAGGCGCTTTCCGCCCTCGACTTGAAGCGGATCGCCGGCCGGGCCTCCGAGATCGAGCTCCTCATGGGCCGGGAGCAGGAATGGGCCCGCTTCACGGATCCTTCGGGGCTCGCCGATATCAATCAATCAGACAAAAGCGGCGAGATAGGGGATAGAAAGGCCGATCTCCTCAAGGAAGGCGCCGTCGCCCAGGACGTCTATCGCCGGCATGCCCTCGAGTTTCTCAAGGACTTCCGGGCGCTGGCCAAGGCCTTCCGCTACATTCCCGGGACGAAATCCCTGATCCTGTTCTCCGGGGGGATTGCCCAGTCGCTGCTTTTCGGGACCCGGACGGGCCCGATGTTCGACCCCTACGCGACAATCGAAGAGCAAGCCAAGTACAATCAATCCGTCGTCTCCGAGTACGGCGACCGCGACGTCCAGAACGAGTTCCAGGAGCTGGTCAAAGAGCTGAAGGCCTCCGACACGTTCATCTACGCGGTCAACGAGATCCAGCAGCGGGGCGCCGAGCACGATCCGACATCGCGGGATCTCCAGGGCGACAGGTTCCTCCGCAGCCTGGCCTCCGAAACGAAAGGCCAGTACTTCCACAATACCCAGGATTCGAATAAGGCCGTCGAGGACATCCAGAAGCTCACGGCCTCGTATTATGTCCTCGGCTATCGGGTCAGCGAGAATTGGGACGGCCGGTACCATACGGTCAAAGTCGCGGTCAAACGGAAAAATCTCCAGTGCTGGGGCACGTCCGGGTATTTCAACCCGATCCCATTTTCCCAATATACTGTCGGCGAAAAGCGCCTCCACCTCATCGACCTGGCCTTGAGCGATGCGCCCTTGATCCAAGGCATCATGGACATGCCGATCGAGGCCATCCCCATCCGCGGCGAAAACGGATTGAAACTGGCTGTCTTGGGGCGGCTCCCGGGCGATCCCGGCAGGCCTCTATTCGGACCAAAGTCCGAGGCGTTCGTCCTCCTCCTTGACGAGCGAAAGGGAGTCAAGGAAATCAAGCGGGCTGATCTTGTCCTCACCCCAAGGGACGGCGACCGGATCATTCTCAGCGGAATCCTCCCTATTCTGCCGGGCCGCTACACCTGCCGC
>PMCY01000235.1 GCA_003154255.1 Candidatus Aminicenantota bacterium
GGGCGACGATGGCCAGGCTGGCCGATTTGGTCGAGCCGATGCGGATGAACGAATCCATGATCCCCCAGACCGTTCCGAACAGGCCGATGAACGGCGTGACGCTGCCCGTGGTGGCCAGGAAACCCATCATCTTTTCCATTTTGGCCACCTCGGCGTTGGAGGCTTTGGTCAGAGCCCGGCCCAGGTTCTCCAGGTGGGAGCCGTTCGTCCCGGCGGCCGCCGCCGTCTGNNGAAGGTCTTGGAGGCCTCCTGGACTTCCGTCAGGTTGCGGCTTTTCTTGAAGACTTCGAGGAATTTCTTCGATTGAACCGCCGCCGTCCGCAGGGCCCGACGCTTGAAAATGATGATCGTCCAGGAAAATACGGAGAAGAACAATAGGATGAGCAGGATGGCCTGGACCACGACGCTGGCGTTAAGAAGAAGCTTGATAATATTCATAATCGTTCGACTCATTGTAGCACAGGAAGTTCGGAAAATTAAGCCGGCCCGGATTTACTCGAGCAGGCGGCTGAGGATGACGAGAGCCACTTCCTTGGCCTTCTCGCCGCTCTCGTTGGTCGGGCCGACGCAGGAGGGGCAGCCCTTGGCGCAGGGGCAGGCCCGGACGGTTTTGAGACAATAGTCGAGAAGCTTCTTGTCCAGGTCGAACAGCGTCGGGCTGAGCCCGATTCCGCCGGGATAATTGTCGTAGATGAAAATGTTGGGCTCGAAATCCATCTCGGCATAGACCGGACCCTGGAGCGGCAGGATCTTAGCCCGCAGGTCCCTGGGGGGAATGGATTCCCCGGTCGAGTTGTCGCCGATGGAGACGCCGATGTCGTGCAGATCGCACATGAGAAAGATCGGCGAGACATGGTGGAGGATGTAGGCCAGGCCGTAAAGGCCGTTGATCTTCTCCTCGGAGTCGAATTCCAGCGACTGCAGGAGGCTGGACGGCACGGTCACCCAGTAGGCCGTGGTGTGCATCTCGTTCTGGGGCAGGCTGAGGTCGCCCGCGCCGACGTTTTCCATGGTGTGGAACTTGATCTTTTTGAAGCCGACAACCTGGGTGGCGACATGGACTTCGCCGTGGCGGACGTCGAAGCGGTCCAAGCGGGCCTTGTCGAACTCGTCCAGGATCTTGATCTTGGTGTAGTCGATGGCGTCCGTGTAATAGTCGATGTCCGTCTTCTTGACGTAGGCCTTGCGCTGGTCATAGTCCAGCTTCTCCACGAAGTACTGCTCGCCTTCGCAGATGTAGATGGCCTTTTCGTGCAAGGTGGTCAGAGCGGCGGTGAAGTCGACTTCGGCGATGATGCGGGCCGGCCCGGTGGTGTCGACGACGACGAAGTTGTCCGAGCTGATCGAGCGCAGGCTGACCCCGTCGGCCGGGTAGGCGTCCGATGTCCAGTACCACTTGTCCTTGGAATGGTGGACGAGCTTTTCGTCCTCCAGGAACTTGAGGATCTCGCCGATCTCGGCCCGCCCGAACGTCTCGCCGTCCCGGAAGGGCAGCTCGAATGCGGCGCACTCGATGTGGCTGATGAGGATGGTCAGGTTGTCGGGGTTGATGAGGGCCTTTTCGGGGATGCCGGAGAAGAAGTAATCGGGATTGTTGACGATGAACTGGTCCAGCGGGGCGCTGGAGGCGACCAGCACGGCCGCCGAGGTCCCCGTCTTGCGGCCGGCCCGCCCGGCCCGCTGCCAGGTCGAGGCGATCGAGCCCGGATATCCGGCCAGGACGGCCACGTCCAGGGTGCCGATGTCGATGCCCAGCTCCAGGGCGTTGGTCGAGACGACGCCGAGGATGCGGCCCTCGCGCAGGCCCTTTTCGATCTCCCGGCGCTTGATGGGCAGATAGCCGCCGCGATAGCCGCGGATGAGCCCCTCGTCCTTGATCGACTTCTGGATGTCCTCCTTGAGGTAGGTCAGGAGGACTTCCGTCGTCAGCCGGCTCTGGGCGAAGACGATCGTCTGCAAGCCGTTCTTGAGAAAGACCGCGGCGATGCGGCGGCTCTCGTTGACATAGGAGCGCCGGATGCCCAGGTACTTGTTGACGATGGGCGGCGTGTAGAACACGAAATACTTGTCGCCCCGCGGAGCCCCGTTATTGTCTATGAGCGTCACCGGCGCCTCGATCATCTTGCCGGCCATTTCGACCGGGTTGGCGATGGTCGCCGTGCAGAGGATGAACTGGGGCGTCGAGCCATAGAACTTGGCGATGCGCATCAGCCGGCGCAGAACGTTGGCCAGATGCGAGCCGAAGATGCCGCGGTAGTTGTGCAACTCGTCGATGACGATATAGTTCAGGTTCTCGAACAGCTTGATCCACTTGGTGTGGTGGGGCAGGATGCCGCTGTGGAGCATGTCCGGGTTGGTCAGAACGATGTGGCCCCGGGCCCGGATGGCCTTGCGGGCGTCCTGGGGCGTGTCGCCGTCATAAGTGAAAATGCGGATTTCGCCGGGCAGCTTCCGGATCGTTTCATCCAGCTCGGCCCGCTGGTCGTTGGCCAGGGCCTTGGTCGGGAAGAGATAGAGGGCCCGGACCGAGGGGTTTTTGAGCAGGGCGTCGAGGATGGGCAGGTTGTAGCAAAGCGTCTTGCCGGAGGCGGTGGGGGTGACGACGACGGCGTTTTCGCCGCGTTGAACGGCTTCCCAGCAGGAATGCTGATGGGTGTACAGCCGCTCGAAGCCCTTCTCCTTGAGGACCTCGACCAGGGCGGGATGGACCTCGGCCGGGTAGTCGACGTATTGCCCGTCCTGGGCGGGGATGTGTTTGATGGCCCGGAGCGAGTCGCTTTTAAGGGCCAGGTCGCGGATGATCTCGAGGGACTTGAGGAGGTTTTCCTGGCGGGCCATGGGATTCCGACCCATGCTAGCCTAGAAAAGAAGCCCCGTCAAATCGCCGCGGCAATCGGGCCGGTCAAAGTCTGCAAGCCGCGGCGATGGCTTTGAGGAGCTCTTCGAGGACGATGGGCTTGTCCAGGCAGGCGACCGGGCGGACGGGGCGGACGCGCTCCCGGAAGGCGTCGTCCTGCAGATAGCCGGTCATGAATATGATCGGAACATCGCTGTGCGCCCGGATTCGGAGGGCGGCCTTGATCCCGTCGATTGGACCGGCCAGGTGATTATCCATCAGGACGACGTCGGGATGGCCGCGCTCGGCGAGGGCCGCCGCGTCTTCGCCGGTGGCGGCTGTCCCGATGACCCGATAGCCCGCGCTTTGAAGCTTGCGGCGCAGGTCCAGGGCGATGATGGCCTCGTCTTCGACGAGCAGGATGGACGGCTCACCCATCATGTCCGGGCCTCCACGGGAAGGTCCGGCGCGGGGATCCGGATGCGGCAGGTGACGCCCCGGCCGGATTGGAAATCCACCCGGCCCTGGAGCTGGTGTTCGACGAGCATGAAGACGGTCTGCAGGCCAAGCGTCTGGCTGGCCCGGAAATCGAATCCGGGCGGCACGCCGATACCGTCGTCGGATAAGGTCAGCTCGATCTCCCCGGTTCCGGATTGGACAAGATGCAGCCGCACCCCGACTTCGCCGTTCTCCGGCAGGGCGTGTTTGAAGACGTTGGAAAAGAGCTCGGTGACGATCATGCCCAGGGGAATGGCCATGTCGACGGGGACTCGCAGCGGCTCCGCTTCGCACTCCAGCCTGAATAGACCGTCCGGCGGTCGGGAGGTTTTCATCAACAACGACGTCAGATCGATCAGGTAGTCGCGCATGTCGATGCGGGACAGGTCAGGGGACTCATATAATTTCTGGTGGACGAGGGCCATGGCCTTGATCCGGTCCTCAATGTCTCTGAGCGTCCGGGTCGTGGCTTCGTCGCCGCAGCTTTCGCCCCGCAGCGAAAGCATGGCGCTGATGACGTTCATGTTGTTCTTGGTGCGGTGGTAGATCTCCCGCAGCAGGATCTCCTTCTCCTGTAGAGACCGCCGGATCTGCTCCTCGGCTTTCTTGTGCTCGGTGATGTCTTTATCCACGCCGCGGTAGCCTTTGAGATTTCCCTGGCCGTCCAGAATCGGCACTCCATTGGTGAGGATGCAGATCTTTTCGCCGGTCTTCGTTATATTCCAATTCTCCAGATCCTTGATGGGCGCTTTATGGGCCGCGATTTCAGCGAATATCGCCGCGATCCTGCGGGCTTCGTCGGGCGGCATGAAATCGAACGGCGTCTTCCCGATCACGCTTTCAGGGGGTGACCCAAAAAGGTCGAAGCCCTTCTGCGAACTGTAAGTGTAGACGCCATTCTCGTCCACTTCCCACACCCAATCGGCCGTGCTGAACAGGATGTCTCTTAACCGCTCTTCATTCTCCTTCAGGGCCTGCTCCACCTGTTTGCGTTCGGTGATGTCGTGGTTGATGCCCACCAGGGCCGTGATTTTACCGCGACTATCGCGGACAGGGACTTTCGTCGTCAGATACCAGTGCAGCCGGCCTTCGCGGTCCACGGTCGGCTCTTCATAATCGATCAGCGGCCGGCCCGATTCAACGATCCGACGCTCATCCTCCATGTACCTGTCGGCCAGGGCGGGCTCGAAAAAATCCCGATCTGATTTTCCCACCACATCGTCCAGTCCCTGACGGCCTAAAAAGCGCCGGTGGGTGAGGTTGTTAAGTATGATGAGGCCTTGGGGGTCCTTGATGAAGACATTGTCCGGAAGATAGTCGATGAGCGTGCGCAGGATATTGCGCTCGGCCGCCAACGCAGCTTCGGCCCGTTTGCGTTCGGTGATATCGACGGCCGAACTGAGGAGAATACGCTCTCCCTCGATCTCCACGATCTGGGCGGAAAAAAGAATCGTGATTTCCTCGCCGCCTTTGCGGACGCAAACGGCCTCGTGGTTGCGAACGGACCCCGTTGCCGCCAGCTTGCGGCGCATATCCTCGCGGGCGGCCGAGTTTTTCCAGCCCCCGTATTCGGCGGCGGTTTTCCCGAGGACCTCTTCCCGGCGAAAGCCCATCAAGGCCAGCCAGTTCTCGTTCACATCGAGGATCCGCCCGTCTTCGATGCCGGTCAGGGCCAGGGCCGAAGCGTTGGCCTGGAACAAGGCAGCGAAGGTGGCCTCGGACGCCCGCAGGATTTCCTCGGCATGCTTGCGTTCGCTGATATCGATGAGGTCCGTGATCAGGTACAGAGGCCGGCCGTTTTCGTCCCGGCGCAGGGTCGAACCGAGGTCGACCCAAACCGCATGCCCATCCTTATGGATGAAGCGTTTCGTGAACCGGACCGATTCGGCTTTCCCGGACAACAGCGCGTCGACGTTCTTTTGCGTTGTGTCGATGTCGTCCGGATGGGTAATATCCCTCCAGTTCCGTCCTTCGAGGGCCTTGATCGAATAACCCAGCATGTCGGCCATGGCTTTGTTGACCCGGACCGATCCGTCGGGCCGGGTCAGGGATTTTCCGATGACGGACTTTTCGAATGCATTCTGGAAGGCTTTTTCACTCCCCCGCCAGCCCTTCTCCGCCCGTTTTTGTGCGGAAACAGCCGACCTCCGGCCGGGATTCGTCGGGGGGGCGGTTTTCCGAGTGGTTTTTTTTCGCGGCGATGCCGTTCCGCCTGCCGGCGCGGTGGAGATTCGTTTTATTGATGTTTTGGGTGCCACCGTCTTTTCCTCCCCGGAAAAGCGATGCCGACGAACTCCGCAAGCGCTGTAAAAGGCTCTGTTATCAATTTATAGGTCTTTATACGGGATGTCAATCGGACCCATCCTCATCGATGCGGCTGCGAAGCGGTTTTCGGTCGTCAACAGGATGAAGGGCCAGCCGATTTCATCAACGAGACGCCGGTTGGGGTAGAATAGGGGCCATGATAATGCGTCGGGCCGCGCTATTCGCAGTTCTGGCCGCCGGGCTGGCTTTCGCTTCGGCGTACGGATGCCGGCAGACGCCGCCGCCGCGCCCGCCGGCGCCCGTCGATCTTGCCGCCCTCAAGCCCAAGTTCGAATTCCGCGGCCGCATACTTTTCCAATCCGACCTCAACGGCAACAACGAGATTTATCTTCTGACCAGGGACGGCCTGCGCAATCTGACCAACGACCCGGCCAGCGACGAGTTTCCCAAGTGGTCACCCGACGGACGGCGGATCGCCTTTTCCTCCAACCGCGGCGGCCGCTACCAGATCTACATCATGAACGAGGACGGGACGGGAATCGTCCAGGCGACCCATTCGGAAAACGACGCCGGCGAACAGACCTGGTTTCCCGACGGCTCTAAAATTGCTTTTACCGAGTCCTGGCGGAGGACGTTCGGCCGGTCCTATGTCATGGTCAGCCTGGACTTGGCCTCGGGTCGGACCGACAGGCTCATTCCCAAGTTCGTCGAATCGAACGCCCTGCCCGAATTCTCCCCGGACTCCCGTTGGCTCGGATTCACCGGAAAACGTCTGATCGGATGGGATGTCTTCGTCGCCGACCTGACGACGGGCGAATCCCGGCGCTTGACCGACGGAGGCGGGGCCTGCCGGCCCCATTTCTCGCCCGACGGGGCCAGGATCGCCTACGTATCCGGATCGGCCGACGGCAAGGGCGACATCTGGCTGATGAACCCGGATGGAAGCGGGAAAGAACGCCTGACGGAGCGACCGGAAACCTGGGATTATTTCCCGGGCTGGTCGCCCGACGGAAAATACGTCGTCTTCAGCTCGGGCACGAAGCATTACCCGACGGAAGGCGTTTGGTCCCTGAATCTGGTCAAGGTGGGGACGAAGCGCGTCATTCCGCTTTTCTCCAGCGGAGCCCGGGACGTTTTCCCGGACTGGCGCTAGCCGCGCGCCCGGCGCTCAGTTCATGTTTTTGCGCAGGGCCCGCCCCAGGAACTGGCGGGGGATGCCCAGGATCTTGGGCCGCCACAGCCGGTCGCATTGCGAGCACGTCTCCAGGCTGGCGATATCGCGGGCCAGTATCTTTTTCCGCAGGTCGATCATCTTGTCGTTGTTCCAGATCTCGCGGATGGAGGCGTCTTTGACGTTGCCCAGGGTGTAATATCCGAAAAAGTCCTGGGTGCAGGGCAGGACGGAGCCGTCCCAGAAAATGATCAGGGCATGCCAGAGGAATGTGCAGGGGGAATAGTCCTTCATGCGGCGCACGGTCCCCGCGTCCCCGGCCCAATTGTGCAGCTCCTTGATATGCAGCCGGTCGAGCGGCAGGCCCTTGAAGCGGGCCTTGAAGGCCTTCAGCGCGCCCTTCCCCAGCCTTTTGAAAACCGCGGGGAAATAAATGAGCTCGACGAAGGTGACCGGCTTGCGGGCGCCCATCTCCTTCTTGATCTCCAGGAAACGGACGATATTGGCCAAGGTCTTTTCGAAATCGGCATTGACCCGGATCGATTCGTAGCTTTCCTTGTCCAGGCCGTCGAAGGAAAAAGCGAACTGGTCCAGGCCGGCGTCGTGGGCGTAGCGGACCATTTTGAAAAAGTCGGGGTGGAGAAGCGATTCGCCGCGATGGAGGAGATGGACATCGGAGACGAAGCCCTTGGCCTCGTCGATGATCTTTTTGAACAGCTCGAAGTCCATGAAGCCCTTCTGCTCCTTGGTCAGCTCCTTGTTGGGGCACATGACGCAGCGCAGGTTGCAGATGCTGGTGGGCTCGATCCATAGGCGGATGGGCATATAGTCGAGGCGCGTCTTGCGGCCCTTATAGGCGCGAAAAATTTGCCACAGGCGCTTGTAATACGCGGA
>PMCY01000102.1 GCA_003154255.1 Candidatus Aminicenantota bacterium
AGATGAAGCCTTTGTTGCCCCCTCCGTGGCTGAAGGATCTTCTCTCCTCCGTCGTCGGGGCGCCCAAGCCTATTCCCAAGCCCCAGTTCCCGGTCCCCGGAGTCAGCATCTTTCCCGCCATCTCCCGTGAGATAACTTTATTAGATTCCCCGGACGCGGACTTTTGAAGCTCGATGGCCAAGCGGCACAGATCCGACGGCGTGGTCCACAATCCCGCCGCGGCCAGCTCGGGATAGACATGCCAGCGACCCTTGACGGCTTCACCGTTCATCTCATGCCCTGAAGCGGCCCGTGCGGATTTATCCGAAGGGAGAGGTTGTTCAAACGTGCTATGGTCCATTCCCAGGGGATCTAGAACAGTCGTTTTCATATAATCCGGAAACGGCCGGCCTGATACATCCGCCGTGAGAACCTGTGTCACCAGGAATCCTCCTCCGGAGTAGCGCCATTGGGATCCGGGAACCGTGTCGACACGAACCGGAGGCGTATTGGCCGGTTTTTCCCCGTTGAGCACTTGAACGGGGGTGGGAATTTGTTCGGAGGCGGCATATCCGGGAAATCCCGATACCGTCAATCCGGCGCTGTGCGTTAAAAGGCGGCGAAGGGTGACTTTCTCTTTTTTCGTAAATTCGTTCTCGGGGACCTTCCAGGAGACCAGCTTTTCATTGACCGGCGCGTCGAGATCCAAAATCCCCTTTTCGACGAGGCTGAGCACACCCAACGCGGTCACGGGCTTGCTGATGGACGCGGCTTGAAAGAGAGTCTCGGGGGTGACGGGATCCTGGCCGCCGGCTTCCTTCAAGCCATACCCTTTGGCCCATTCGATCTTGCCTTCATTGATGACCGCAACACTCACTCCCGGAACATGGTAGTGCTTCATCCTGTCCAGGATGTTCATGGAAACCGGCGGCTTGCCTTTTTCGTACATGGCCGGTTTCAAGGAATTCTCCACGGCCCCGATCCGGGCCGGTTCCGCGGCCGGTTTTTCCGGCACAGGCCTGCTTTTGCAGCCTCCGGCGACGAGCAGGACAGCCACAATCGTTATGAAGATCACTATTTTAAAGAAGTTTTTCATTATGGCCTCCTTTTAATCGTAGCCAACGTAGACGGGCGAAACCGCTCCAGAACGGACGCTCTCACCCAATGGAGGTCGGCCCGCCGGCCGTCGTGCCGGGTGAAGAAAAGAAATCGCCCATCCGGGGAAAGTGAAGGCGCGTACTCGTTGGCGGGAGTATTGAACCCTTCGCCGAGATTGACGGGAGCGGTCCAGCCTTTTGATCCGTCGTCAAAGGTCACATAAAGATCCATGCCGCCGCGCCCCTCCGGGCGAACGGCTCCGAACGCAAGAGAGCGCCCGTCGGGAGCGATGCAGGGATCCCCGTTGTAGTATTTGGTGTTCACCGGGGCTCCGAGATTTTCCGCCGGTGCGGCCGGATCCGACCCCGGGCGAACTCGATAGATGTCCAATGCGCCGATGCCGTTGGGGCGGTCGGAACAGAAGTACGCCGTTCCGTTCGCGGTCTGCGAATAAAAGAACTCCGTTTGATCAGAGTTGATCGGGGGAGGAAGGCGCCGGGGTTCGCCCCACCCCGTGGCAGTACGCTCGACCACCCAGAAGTCCCTCTTGTTCGCAGCGGACCGAGTCTGCCGATCGGAGGTGAAGTAGATTTTGCTGCCATCCCAGGAAAAGAACGGTTCGTGATTGATCCAATGCGGATCGGCGAAAGCCGGTATCATCGGCTCGCTCCAAGTGTCCCCGACTTTGCGGCTGCCGTAGATTTTCGGGTGTGAGAAGGTGGCGTCCGGTACGGTAAAGAAACACTCGGCTCCGTCCGGAGAGAACGCGATCCGGGCCACGAAACCATAGCGGGCCGATAAAAATTCGGGGGCGAACATTTCAGGAATCTCCCCCGGGAGCCGCTGGCCGAAGTAGGGCCCTTTGAACTCGCCCGCTTCCGCGAAACACGGGCTGAGGCAGACAAGGGCAAGTCCCGCGAAAACCGCAGACATCACGCCTGTTTTCCAAAGCCGGCGGCCATTTGGCATACGTCTGAAATTCTTATCAGCCATGACATGTTTTACCATTTCATTCTCCATAATCGACTTATCGTCTTTTTTCCAATCTCCACTATGGCCTCAGAAGAACGGACAGGTCCTCCCCACGCCCGGAGGTCTGAAGTCAAACTGATTGCCGGTGCCGCCGCTTTATAAAGACTCATCAGGGCGCCCTATGATGATGACGACACTTCCCTTCTTGTGGCCCTGTTCGACATACCGGTGAGCATCGGCGGCCTGTTCCAACGGATAACAGCGATCGATGATCGTTTTAATCTTTCCGGCTTCGATCAGATCCTTGATCAAAACCAGGTCTTCGGCTTTCTCGTTGGACACGATACAGATAACTTTCCGCCCGCCGCCCAGGGACGTCCGCAGCATTTGGAATACCTGTTTCATCTTGAAACTGACGTAGAGATATCGTCCTTTCGGACGGAGCGAGCGTTTACACCGGGCCAACGAGCTCTTGCCCAAAATGTCTACGATGCAATCATAGCTCTCGCCGCTGTCGACAAAATCCTTCTGCGTGTAATCAAGGACCTTTTCCGCACCCAGGGATTTCACATATTCCAATCTCGGAGTGCCGCAGACACCGGTCACGATAGCCCCGAAGTGGAACCTGGCCAACTGGACGACCGCCGGACCGATTCCCCCGGACGCTCCATTAACGAGGATTTTTTGTCCGGGTTGGAGATTGGCTTTTCTGAGTACGCTCAACGCCGTGATGGCCCCGTACGGAACGGCAGAGGCTTCTTCAAAGGTCATCGAAGCGGGTTTTAAGGCCGCCACCCCATTTTCAGGCATACAGAGATACTCGGCATAGGCGCCCATACGCGGACCGCGGAAACCAAAAACCGGATCGCCCGGGCTGAAACGCTTGACGTCTTTNNGGCATGTGGAATTTTCGCGGGGAGACCGCCTTGAAATCTCGCACCAAAACGTCTCCGAAACTTAAGGGAGTGGCACGGACTCTTATCAGTATTTCATGGTTCTTCGGAGCAGGTTTTTCCACCTCTTTGAGCTGAAGAACCTCCGGCGGTCCGAATTTTTCGTACACCATCGCTTTCATAAGTATTCCTTCTCTTTGAGGTTTATTTGGCATCGCCGCTTATCGCCGTCGATGTTACGCGCTCGATACAAATTAAGTTTTCTTTGGTTTTCCTATTTTTTCGGTCGTCCTTTTTCAATCAAAGCCACGGCCCGCTCGAGAACGGTGTCTTTTCCGGCCCGAAAATCGGCGACCGTGGGATGGGCCTCGACCTGCGGCTTGACCCCGACTCCCACGAACTCCTTGCCGTCGGCATAGGCGTCGTGCTTGGAGCAGACCAATCCCCCGCCCCCGCCCGGAAGCTTGAAGTAGAGAGGATTGCCGGTGCTCCCGCCGCTCGGCTCGCCCATGATCGTTCCCCGGTCGCACTGATCGAAGGCGACGAGAAAATCCTCGGCCGCGGAGAAGGTCCGGGGGCTCGTCAGGATGATCACCGGACCGGCAAAATGATGGGCCTGATCGAGCGCGTTCCGTCCCGCGGCTTCGGTGTACAAGCGGTCGGGGCGACCCCAGGACCGGTAAGCCGGCTTGTAGTCGCGAGTCGACCAGCGCGAATCCAGGAACGGTTCCTTGGCCAGGCCGGCCAGGACCCTGTAGCCTACGTTGGAATTGCCGCCGCCGTTTTCCCTCAGGTCGAGGATCAAGGCGTCGGCCGTCGCAATCTCCGCGAAGTGTTTAAAGAATTCATCCGCGGTCTTGTCGTCCATGAAGCTGTTCAGGGCAACGTAAGCGATATTTCCCGCCAGTGTCCGGATTTCGAATGGCTTCGGCCGCGGGTTCGGATCGAGCTTGGTCAACGCCGGAAACGTGAGGCGCGGGACGGTCCGCTCGATGGTCCGTCCGTCCTCGGTCCCCAGGGTCAGCTGGACCGGTTCGGAGACCGGTCCCAGGAACAGCGACTTCTCGTAAGCCAGGATGTCCAAGTATTGCGATGTGGAGGAGGACAGACGGGGAATTATGTTTTTTTCCGCGTATTGGCGCGCCGGAAGCCCGTTGATCTTGACGATCTCCATGCCCTTGGCCAGACCCTGTTTTTCCAGCTCGGGATCCAATATCTTGTTCACCAACACCCGGCCATCGATGAGGCGGGTTCGGAGTCCCGGCTGCCCTGCCCAAACCCTCCAGTATTCCTGGGGCATGATGATATTGGTGTGGCCGTCCTGGAGCTTCGCGCAAAGCTCCTGGAGGACTTCATAATACTCGACCGTGGAGCGCGTGGCCCGAACCCTGGGGATG
>PMCY01000153.1 GCA_003154255.1 Candidatus Aminicenantota bacterium
TTGCGGGTCTTCAAGCCCGTCTTCGATTCGGGGCCGCGTTGACAGGACTGGACGGCGAAGCTATAGTCCGTTTATGGATGGGGCGTATCGGCCGGCGCGCTTTTCCCCGCAGGAGATCCTGTTCGCGCCGTCGTCCGCCTGCAATCTGAATTGCGCCCATTGCGCCGTCCGCAAAGACCGCCGGCGGCTTGCTCCCGCCGCGGCCGTGCGTTTCCTGAAGTCGGCCAAAAAGGCCGGCCTGGAAAGGGTCGGATTCACCGGCGGAGAACCGTTCCTCGACGCGCCTTTTCTTTTCGCCGTGGCCGCGGCGGCCGCCCGGAACGATCTCTTCTTCGACCGCATCACCACGAACGCCTCCTGGTTCAAGACTCGGGCCGGGCTCCGCCGGTCGCTGGAGAAGCTCCGCGCGGCGGAGTATGACGGGACGTTCGGCGTCAGCGTCGACGCCTTCCACGAAGGCGATCTGTCCAAAGTGGCGTTTTTCCTTCAGACCGCGGCCGGGATCTGGGATCGGCCGGACATCGCCCAGATCATGTCCATCCGGGGCTCGCGCGACCGGGCCACGGCCGCCCGCGTCCGCCAGCTGACCCGGCTCCTGGGCGCGAAGATCGTGACGCGCTACGGCCGGCGGTATATCAAGGCCGAATTCCTGCTCCTGCCCCTGGGCCTGATCGACATCGTCCCGGTGGGAAAGGCCAGTGGGCTTATCGATCCCTGGGGGAAAAAATGGTTCCACGAAGACTATTGCCAGGGACCGGGCCAGGTCTTATACGTGCTTCCGGACGGAAGCGTCAAACCCTGCTGCGGATACGCGACCGATTCGGAACGGCTGACAATCGGAAACATTTACACGGACACGGCGGAAGCGATCCTGCGCAAGGCGGCCCGCAATCCATACATCCGGGCCGTCTTCGAACGCGGCCTCGGCCGGATCCGCGGCCGCTTATCGGCGCGGGGAGTCCGCTTTCCCGGCAAAACGGACAATCACTGCTATTTCTGCCATCATATCCTGACGGATGTCGAACCGGCTACCCTGAACCGGGCGCTGCGCGACCTCAAACCCTGAGCGCGCGCAGATCGACCCTGGACAGATCGTCCGTGCCCAGCCCCTTTTTGGCGCAGGACGCAATGTGCGTGGCGATCTCCCGGATCGATTCCAGACCCTGCTCCCTGCGTTTATCCTCCAAAATGTCCAGGCCGATGCGGTCCAGGGCCACCGGGTCGCGGCTGAAGAAGATGCGGTTGTCGGCGGCGACATGCGTGCCGGAGACGCTGACTGTCGAGATTTTGGCCGCCTCCCCGACGTGGAGGACCATCTTGTCCCGCAGGCAGGGCGCGGACAGGATCTCGGGAATGGCCTTGGCGCAGTAATCGATATGGAAGCGGACCTTGTTGGTGGTGACGCCCAGGGCGATGTTCTTCGTCGCCCAGGTCACGCCGCTGTCCTNNTGCTTGAGAACGGCGATGTTGACCAGCTTGGTGATCTCCCGGGAGACGATTTTGGAGAAGCAGGATTTGTCCTCGTCGGGAATGGTCACCGCGTCGAATCGGCCCAGAACGCCGTCAAAGATTTTTTTGACGCCGTCGCGGTCGTTCTCGGCGGTATAGAGGCGCCGCATTTCGGGCTCATATTTTTTGGCCCGCTCGTCTCCCATCCGGCTCAGCATCCACAGCCAGGTCATGGAGTTGAAAAGCTCGCGCTGTGTCGCGGTTTTGAAAAAATCCGTCCGGCACAATTCGCGGAACCTGGTCAGCGTGCCGTCGGGGAAGGAGACAAAGGCGTCCCGATCATAGCCTTCGACCCAGGGCAGGATGGATTCGCCCTGGGTCGACGTGCCCGTGACCCGCACCCCGGACGCCCCCTTGTTGAGCGCCAGGCCCGTTTTCTGGAATTCGGCGTCGCGGCGGTCCCAAACGATGATGGCGTTNNTTCGCCGGTCAGCTCCCGCATCCCCGCGTCGAAGGCCCGGCCCACGGCGGCCGGATTGTATTTAGCGTCGACGAGCATGTCGGGCGCGGCTGCGGACACGACCCGGATCGGGGAAACCGGCGCAGCGGCCGATTTGACCGTAGGCTCGATGGGCCCCAAAGCCGTCCGTCCGGAGGCCGTCGCTAGTTCCGCTCTTCCGAGAAGCGCTCCCCCGCCCGCCAGGACCGCCGCATCCTTGATGAATTCCCGTCTGGTCGTCATGTCAACCTCCTCCTCGCTTCGTCGCGATCCGTCCTATTCTAGCAGAATCGGCCTTCCCTAAGTGCGACTCCGTCAGTTCGATTTCGCGGCGTTTCGGAGTAGAATATCCGGGTTCGATCCAAGGAGGACTCATGAATAAGAAACGGACGGCCATCATCGCCGCGGCGATCCTGCTCGTCGGGACGATCGCCCTGCAGACCTCGGCCCAGGAAAAAACCGATTGGTCGGCCATCCAGCGCATCCGCCAGGAAGGCTTGAACAATTCCAAGATCGTGGACACGCTGATCTACCTCTGCGACATCTACGGTCCGCGCCTTTCCGAATCGCCCGGATACCGCCGGGCAGGACAATGGGCGGTGGGCAAGTTCACCGAGATGGGCCTGGTCAAGGCCAAGATGGAGCCGTGGGGGACTTACGGGCGCGGCTGGGAGCTGAAGAAGTTCTACGCGGCGATGACCGCCCCCCAATACCTGCCCCTCATCGCCTTCCCCAAGGCCTGGACTCCGGGAACCGGCGGCGTCGTCAAGGGCAATGCCGTCCTGATCAACGCCAAGAAAGCGAGCGATTTGGACAAATACAAGGGTAAGCTCAAGGGCGCCATCGTTCTGACCCAGGGCGAGCAGGACCTGCCGATTTCCTTCGAGCCCGGCGCGCACCGCTACACCGAGGCCGAGCTGAAGGAGATGGAAGCGGCCCCCGATCCGGGCGCCCGTTCTCCCTATGCGGGACGCATGGAGGAATATCAGGCCCGCCAGCTGCTCCAGAACGCCGTCAACAAGCTCCTCCGCGAGGAAGGCGCGGCCGTCATGCTGGAGCCCAGCCAGGGCAAGGACGGCACGGTGTTCGTGGCCAGCGGCGGTTCCCAGAGCCTGAATGCGCCGGCGACCATGCCGGCCGTCGTCGTCGCCGTCGAACACTACAACCGCCTGGTGCGCATTCTCCAGAAGGACGTGCCGGTGGCAATGGAGATCGAGATCGACGCGGCCTTCACGGACAAGGACACGCAAGGGTACAACATCGTGGCCGAATTTCCCGGCACGGACAAGAAGCTCAAGGACGAGATTGTCATGCTCGGCGGCCACTTTGACACCTGGCATTCCGGAACGGGGGCTACGGACAACGGGGCCGGCTGCGCCATCGCCATCGAAGCGATGCGGATCCTCAAGGCCGTCGGCGTCCAGCCCCGGCGGACGATCCGCATCGCCCTGTGGGACGCCGAGGAGCAGGGCCTGATCGGCTCGCGCGAATACGTCAAGAACCACTTCTACGACCGGGCCAAGAAAGAGAAAAAGCCGGAATACGACAAGCTGTCGGCCTACTTCAATTTCGACAACGGCAGCGGCAAGATCCGCGGCGTCTATGCGCAGGGCAACCTGGCCGTCATGCCCCTGTTCGAGGAATGGCTGAAGCCCCTCCATGACCTGGGGGCGGCGACGGTGACCAGCCGGAACACCGGGGGCACCGATCACCTGTCCTTTGACGGGGTCGGCCTGCCCGGCTTCCANNAAGATGCCGCGCAAGTTCTTTGATCCCAACACCCCGACGCGCATGTTCTGAACGAATTCGCGATAAAAGACAAAGGGCGGCGCATTCCGGCGCCGCCCTTTTTTATGAGCCGAGGAAAGAACCAGGTCCCGGGGATATTACGATCAGGTCCCGGAGACGCCGGCCCGCGGTCCGCGGATAAACGACCCGTTCAGGTTGACCAGGTCCTTATTGAAGTCGGACGTGGCCGAGATCGTGTACAATCCGCCTTCGGGTGTCGCCGGGGCATAGGACCATGATTCCAGCGTGCCGTCGCGCCCATAGGAAGCGACCAGATAGTCGTCAACCGCTGAACCGGTGATCGCATACTGGTTGCAGTTCGTTCCCGTGTAGACCTTGAAGCTCGTGCCCCACTGGTCGTTGACGGGGAGAACCTTGAGGTACATGGGGGAAAGCGCCGCTTTGACCGTGGCGTCGATGGCCCCGTTGGCCGCGAACGGCGTGGCTTTGTCCGTGATGTAGTCGGTGATGGACGTGGAAATGGTGCTGATNNTCCTTCTGCGTGCCGCGGACCTTGGCCTTCTGCAGAGCGGTCATGGCGTTGGGGATGAGCAGAGCGGCAAGAATGCCGATGATCGCCACAACGATAAGAAGCTCAATGAGAGTAAACCCTTTGCGTAGATGCATGATGGGTCTCCTTTGAAAAATGAGGTCCCTTTTTTGCTTATTTATAATATACATCGGATTAGGGGCGTTGTCCATTGATATCGGCGATGATATGAGGCCCGCTTGGGGGCCCTCCCGGCCGTCCTCCCCAGGCTAGCCCCCGGCGTTATCCGGACCGGCTTGCCTGGGTCCGGTCGATCGGCTATTCTGGAGGCGCTGACGGCGTTTATCCTTTTTTTCTCCTCGAGGCCTCGATGACCGCAGAAATCCATTTCAGCCCCGCCAACGAAACGATGCGCACAATCGCCGAGCGGCACAGCGTGCGCCGATTTGCCGAGCGGCCCGTGCGCGACGAGCTCGTCAGCGCCCTCCTGGACGCGGCTAACCGCGCTCCTTCCGCCCATAACCAACAGTCCTGGCGGTTCCTGATCGTTCGCCGGGGGAAAAAAGCGGACTTGGCCGAATTGGCCAACAGGCGGGCGGCGGATTTCGCCCGCCCCGCCTCCGTGCTGCTGCGCATGGCCGCGCGGACGATCACCGCGGCGCCCGTCGTCATCGCCGTGGCCAACACNNGCCGCCACGTCGCTGGGCCTGGGGACGGTCTGGCTGGGCATCCTCTACCTGATCAAGGACGAGACCTTGCGCCTTCTGGGTGAACCTGGGGGCGAGTTCATGGCCGTCATCCCCGTCGGGTATCCCGAGGCGGAGGGCACCTCGCCCAAAAAACGCCCCTTGACCGCCGTTGTTAAAACGCTGGAATAAATCCCCTTGGACCTGTCACCCGGGAAACGCCCCCGGCCCGGGATTCGTATATAATGATGCTTCATCAAGGAGACTCCCATGACAAAACCGCGGCGCGTTTTTTGGATTTCCCTGGCCGTCATCCTGGTTTTTTCCGCGGGAAGAGCGGCCTGGGGCTCAATCCGCGGCGCACGAAACGACGATCCGTCGGCCGCGAAAATCGATGCCCTGCTGGACAAGACCTATAAAACCGGTGAACCGGGCGCGGCCCTCCTGGTCAAGCAAGCCGGCCGCATCCTGCGCCGCAAGGGCTACGGCACGGCCGACCTCGAGCTCGGGATCCCGGTCGAACCGGACATGTCCTTCCGGCTCGGCTCGATCACCAAGCAGTTTACGGCCGTGGCCATCCTCATGCTCGAGGAGCGGGGCAAGCTGTCGGTCAAGGATCCGATCGAGAAATACCTGCCCGACTTCCCCACGCAGGGCCGGACGGTCACCGTCGAGAACCTCTTGACGCACACTTCGGGGATCGTGGATTACACCTCGCTCGCGGAATGGATGCCGCTCTGGCGCAAAGACATGAGTGTCGTCGAGATCATCGGCCTGTTCAAGGACAAGCCGTTCGATTTCGCTCCGGGCGAACATTGGAAATACAGCAATTCCGGTTATATCCTCCTGGGCGCGATCATTGAGAAGGCCTCGGGCGAAACATACCCGGACTTCATTCAGAAAAACATTTTCGACCCGTTGGGGATGACGCATTCCTACTATGGAAGCGCCTCGCGCGTCCTGCCCCGGCGCATTCCCGGATACGGCCGCGATCGGAACGGGTTTACCAACGCCGCCTATATCAGCATGACCCAGCCCTTCGCGGCCGGATCGCTGCTCTCCTCGGTCGACGACCTGGCCCTCTGGAACGAAGCGCTCCTGTCGAACGCGCTGATCAAGAAGGAATCGCGCGAGCGGGCCTGGACTCCGTTCAAGCTCAACGACGGCACGAACACGGGCTACGGCTACGGCTGGTCGATCTCGGAGTATGAAGGCCACCGGCTGGTCGAGCACGGCGGCGGGATCATGGGCTTCAGCACGTACGGGATGCTTTTCCCCGACGACCGGGTGCTCATCGTCCTGCTCACCAACAGCGCCATCGAAGACCGCGCACCCGCGCCTTTCGCCGAGAAGATCGCCGACCTCGTCCTGGACGTCAGGCGCAAGGAATTGAAGGCTGTGACGCTGGAAGAAAAGGACCTTTCTCCGCTCCTGGGGGTCTACGCCGACTGGGACAAGACCAAAATCTCGATTTCGCGGGAAGGGACGAAGATATTCGCCCAGGCCTCCGGCGGCTCGAAGCGCGAGATCGTGGCCCTCTCGCCGCTCGAATTCGCTTTCACGGACCGGCCGACCCGCTTGGCCTTTGAGAAAAACGCGCTGGGTGAAATCGTCGGCGTGACGATGCGCGGACGTTCGGGAATACCCGACAAATTCGTCCGCACGGCCAAACCCCTGCCCGGCGAACGCAAGACCGCCTCGGTGGACCCCAAGATCTATGACCGCTACGCCGGCGAATACACGTTCACGCCCGACTTCATTTTCATCGTGACCGTTGAAAACGGCAGGCTCATGGCCCAGGCCACGGGCCAGCCGAAGGTCCAGCTCTTCCCGGAATCGAAGACCGCCTATTTCCTCAAGGTCGTCGACGCCCAGGTCGAATTCCAGGTTGACGCGGCCGGAAAAGCGACCGGGCTGGTGCTCACCCAGGGCGGGCAGAAAATCCCGGCCCAAAAAACGAAATAAATTCCGGGACACAGTATTGTGTCCCGCTTTGAAGGAGATTGCTTTCATGAAAAAGTCCGCCGTCATCGCCCTCCTCCTGTTCATTTTCGCGGCGCTTTCCGCCGCGGCGCAAATCCCGCCTAAAAGCAAGCCCGAAGCGCCGAAGCTCCTTCTGACTTCGGAGCTTCTCTCCGGGCTGGAATTTCGGGCCATCGGGCCGGCCATCATGTCCGGACGCATCAGCGACGTGGCTATTCACCCCAAAAATCATGCCGTCTGGTATGTGGCCGCGGGCTCGGGCGGCGTCTGGAAGACGGAGAACGCCGGAACCACCTGGACGCCGATTTTCGACGGCCAGGCCTCCTATTCCATCGGCTGTCTGGCCATCGATCCCAAAACACCTGAAACCATCTGGGTCGGGACGGGTGAAAACGTCAGCGGGCGCCACGTCGGCTTCGGCGACGGCGTTTACAAGAGTCTGAACGGCGGCAAGACCTGGACGAATATGGGCCTGGCCAAATCCGAGCACATCGCCCGCATCCTCATCGACCCGCGCGATCCGCGCGTCGTCTACGCGGCGGCCGAAGGACCGTTATGGTCCGCGGGCGGCGAGCGGGGGCTGTATAAGAGCGCGGACGGCGGCAAAACCTGGACGCTTTCACTGGAGATCAGCAAGGACACGGGCGTGACCTCGGTGGATCTCGATCCCGCCGACCCCGACATTCTTTATGCGGCGGCCTACCAGCGCCGCCGCACGGTCGCCGCGTTCATGGGCGGCGGACCGGAATCGGGAATTTATAAAAGCGCAGATGCGGGGAAAACCTGGCGCAAGCTCAGCGTCGGGCTTCCCGCCGGCGACAAGGGCAAGATCGGCCTGGCCGTCTCGCCCATCGACCCGCGGGTTGTCTACGCCACCGTCGAAGCCGGGCCGGAGGAGAAGGGCTTTTACCGCTCGGCCGACCGCGGCGAAAGCTTTGAGAAGCGCAGTCCCACCATCAGCGGCGGCACCGGACCGCATTATTACCAGGAGATCTTCGCCGACCCCAACGTCTTCGACCGCGTCTACCAGATGGACCCGGCCATGATGGTCACGGCCGACGGCGGGCGCACCTGGCGGCCGGTGGGCGAGAAGAACAAGCATGGCGACAACCACGCCATGGCTTTCCTGCCCGGCGATCCCGACTTCATCCTCAACGGCAGCGACGGCGGGCTTTACGAAACGCGCGACGGGGCCAAAACCTGGCGGTTCTTCGATAATCTGCCCGTGACCCAGTTCTACAAGCTGGCCCTGGACAACGCCCTGCCTTTCTACAATATCCACGGCGGGGCCCAGGACAACGGCAGCCAGCTCGGGCCGTCGCGGACGCTGAACGCCAACGGCATCCGCAACGCCGACTGGGTCATCACCTACGGCGCGGACGGATACGCCAGCGCCATAGACCCGGCCGACCCGGATATTCTGTACGTCGAATGGCAGCAGGGCAATCTACTCCGCTACGATAAAAAAAGCCAGGAAACGGTCGTCGTCAGTCCCACGCCGGCCGCCGGCGAGCCGCCCCAGCGTTTCAATTGGGACGCCCCGATCCTAATCAGCCCCCATGCCCATACCCGCCTCTATTACGCCTCGCAGTCCGTCTGGCGGAGCGACGACCGGGGCGATTCCTGGACGCGGATAAGCCCCGATCTAACGCGCGGCATCTTCCGCCTCGAACAGCCGATCATGGGCAGGACCTGGAGCGTGGATGCGCTCTGGGACCACGGGGCCATGTCGAAGTATTCGACGATCACGACCGTCGCCGAATCGCCGCTCGTCGAAGGCTTGCTTTACGCGGGCACCGACGACGGGCTGATCCAGGCCAGCGAGGACGGCGGCAAGTCCTGGCGGCGGATCGACAAGCTGCCGGGGGCGCCCGATTATTTCTTTGTCAACAAGCTGCGCGCCTCCAAGCACGATAAGGACACGGTCTTCGCCGCGGTGGACAACCACAAGACCGGCGATTACAAACCGTATCTCCTGCGCAGCGACGACCGGGGACGGACATGGACGTCGATCGCCGGCGACCTGCCCGCGCGCACGATCGTCTGGTCGCTGGCCCAGGACGCCGTCAAGAAGGACCTCCTGTTCGCCGGGACGGAATTTGGAATCTATGCCACGCTCGACGGCGGACAGCGCTGGCTCAAGCTGAGCGGCGGCGTGCCCACGATCTCCTTCCGCGACATCGAAGTCCAGGAGCGCGAATGCGACCTTGTGGGCGCTTCGTTCGGACGCGGCTTTTTCGTGCTCGACGATTATGCGGGCTTGCGGAACCTGAGTGAAGCGGAGCTGGCCAAGGACGGACTGCTCCTCCCGGTCAGAAAGACGCCCCTCTACATCCCCCTGCGGCCTATCGACTCCACGGGCAAGGCTTGCCTGGGAGATGGATATTATCTGGCGCCCAACCCTCCCTTCGGGGCCGTGTTTACCTATTACCTCAAGGATTCGTTGAAGAGCGCCGCCGAGGCGAGGCGCGAAGAAGAGAAGAAGCTGGAAAAAAACGGCAAGCCCGTGCTCTTCCCCGGATGGGACAGGCTTCGCCTTGAAGAGGCCGCGGATAAGCCGGAGATCGTGCTGACGGTCAAGGATGAAGCCGGGCAGGTCGTCCGGCGCCTGAGTGCTCCGGGTGGACAAGGGCTCCATCGCGTCGCCTGGGACCTCCGCTACCCGGCCGTCGATCCGGTCGAGCTGGAAACGGCGGGAAACCGCTCGGAGTGGGAAGGCTTTCCACAAGGTCCGCTCGTCGTGCCCGGAACATATAGCGTCGGCATGGGCAAGCGTGTCGACGGAATCTTGAAGCCGCTGGGCGAGCCGCGGACGTTCCTGGTCGAATCGCTGGGACTGGCTTCACTGCCCGAGAAGGACCGCGCCGCCCTGCTGGCCTTTCAAAAGAAGGCCGGCGAGCTGCAGCGGGCCATGCTGGGGTCCGCCGCGGCGGCGGGCGAAGCGGGCAAGAGTCTGCAGGCCATGAAAAAAGCCCTGTCCGACACACCCAAGGCCGATCCCAAGCTGGGCGAGGCGATCGCCGCCGCGGAGAAGCGGCTTCAGGACGGCCTGCGCGAGCTCGCCGGCGACCGTACGATCCAGTCGCGCTCCGAGACCGCGCCGCCGTCCCTCATGGACCGGCTCAGCGCCCAGCTCGGCTCGACCAGNNGGCCTCCCCCGCTGGATCAAGCAATGAAGATCGCCGGCGTCCCGTTCACGGTCACGGATTGGGGCGAGATCCCGCCCGTCGAACATCCGGGCGAGACGGGCAACTCCTATTGGCGGACCGTGGAGACTGGAAACGTGCGCGCCCGCGTCGTCGAATACTCGCCGGGATACCGGGCCGATCATTGGTGCGCCCGGGGCCACGTTCTTTGGGTCGTCGAGGGCGAGCTCACGGTGGAGCTCAAGGACGGCCAAATACACGAACTGAAGAAAGGGATGAGCTTCCAGGCCGCCGACGATGCTCAAAACCCCCATCTCGCCTGGACCGCGCCGGGAGCCACGGTCTTCATCATCGACTAGAAAAGGGGGATGGGCTTTCGCAATCCTCTCATTCGGTGTAATGGGAGGGCACAGTATTGTGTCTCCCTAAAAGCGGTCGAAGAAAAACAGGGCGACATCGGCGTAACAGTATTTCGTCTCGGTCTCAAATGGCCCCGTGTGATAGCTCCTCAAAGGCATGAGCCGACGGATTGTTTTTTCGCTGTTCGTGTATCCGGCATTGTAGGCCGTGGCGTAAAACCGCAGGCGCTCACGCATATCGGTGAACGCGGTTTGAGCATGCTTCCTGTTCATGATCCGCATGAACAGGCCCAAATAGCGGACCTGCCACTTGAATTCGTCCAGCCGCAGCACCCGGTCGCGGCGGGTCTCGACGGTGTCGGCGAGGGGGAACCGCGGCGACCCCGCGGCGGCCTGCTCCTCCGCCGTCAAGAGGCGATTGGAATCCCGTTCGATCTGTTCGGCGAACATCGGCTTCATTTGGAATCGCCCCACGGAAAAATTGGCGTACTTCTTCCCGTATTGAACATAGAGCACTTTCAAAGCCCGGACCTGGATGAAGTCCTCCAGGGCGCTGAAGCGGAGGATCTCCGGGAAAACCACGGCCAAGGCCAAGCTCACTTCGTCCGGATCGAGGGCCAGGGCCCCGGAAATCCAGGCGTTCGTTTTCAGGAAAAATTCGGCCGCCGTATACTTAGCGCCGAAAACCGATGCATAGTCCAAGGGCCGGCCGACCGCCGGACCGGGACCGGCGGCGGCCAGCCAAAGAGCCGTCGTCAGGGGCAGGATCGCCCGCGCTTTAAAGCGCTCTTTGATAGACAACGAAATCCTTCTTGTTCTCCAGCGCCAGCCACTTGAAAACCGTCTCTCCGTTCCGGACGCGGGTGACGAGTTTCAGGGGGAAGGGAAATTTCACCCCGTCGCTGAAGATCAGGCTCTCATAGCTGAGAAGAGCGTATTTCTTCCCGTCTTCGCTGGGAAAGAACGCGCCGGCGCCGAATCCCTTGGGCACCGGAATTTCGACGCCGTCCCGGTAAACCCGGCCGCCCGCCTCGTAATAGAAAATGTTGACGTTTTTCGGGAACCAGAATTCCGAGAGATTGTCCCCGAATGGGCCGAACCTGCGGCCATCGATGGCGTAAAGAAACTTTTTATCCGCATCCTTCATGGCCGCGGCGGTTTTTTCGGGGTCCTGCGCGGCGACCAACTTTTGCATCTCGGCCAGGCTGAGCACCCCGCTTGTCTTGATCAGGGCGTTTCGGCCGTCGGGGCTGAATTTGAAGTCTTCGGGCATTCCGCCGATCTGGACCTTGCGGCCGTCGGAACAGGCGAACCAGGTTTTGTCATTCTCGGCAGCGACATAGTAAAGCCGGGATTTATCCGCCGTAATCTTGAGATTCAGAATCATGGCGTAGGGGCCATAAACCTTGCCGTTGAAGCGTATGACCTGGCCGCCCGCGTCGTTCGCGCCGACGATCGAATCCATGTCCAATGCTCCGGCCGCGGGTTCATACATGGCCGATTCCCTCTCCCGGAGCGGCTTGTCGCACCGGCCTTCCTCGGCGGCCTTCATGGCTTCATCCAGCTTGGTGAAGGGCCCCTTCTTCTGGCCGTCCCGAACCACGAAAAACGGCCCTTCCTTGCCTTTGGCCACGACGAGCGTCACATGTTCGCCGTCCATATCGATGCACAGGAAGCTCTCGGCCCAAAGGATTTCCTCGCCCGGCTCGAGCGAGTAGATCATCCGGCGCGCCGGCTGCGGCCCTTGGGTCGGGGCGGGCACTCCGATCGCGGCGACAACGAAGGCCAACGCCAGAATCGTGGCGGTTTTTTTCACGTTCAGCCCTCCTTCAATCTCAGGCCGGCGTTTGGGCCCGGACCCCTTTTCCCCATAATTATATGTGGATTCAAACCGGTCGGCCAAGTCATTTTTTGGCCGCATCCCTGTTCCAGTCCGGCGGCTCGACGCCCAGCAGGTTGCGGACGAAGAAATCGTTGCGCCGGCGGTCGCCGTAGGCGCCGCCGTTGGTGTGGTCGGCGCCCGGAATCACCAGCAGGTCGAACGTCTTCTTGG
>PMCY01000059.1 GCA_003154255.1 Candidatus Aminicenantota bacterium
GTTTCTTAAGCATTGAAATCTCCTTTTGTCTCGATTTAGCCCCGCAACTGCGGGACACCCTCTTCATTGCAATACCCATGCCAATTCCTAACTGCAACATAATAAATATGATGTGATTATTCGCTCCAAATTTCCGACTGCTTTTATCTACAAAAAATGACAGAATGTGCCCTTTTTTGTCAAAACGAGTTTCGAATGCAGAACCTCCGCATGGGAGAGTGGGGATTTTCCCGACTCCTTGAAGCCGGGCCGGGATCATATTTAGGGATGTTCAGAATTCGCGGGTCGGCTCGCGCCGGTCGAGGACGTCCCCCTTTTTGAAGGTTTTGATCTCGTATTTGTCCAGAAGGTAGCGCAAGGACCGGTAGCTGATCCCCAGGAGCGTGGCCATTTTCTTCATGTTTCCATTGGCCGCCGTCCCGGCTTCCTGAAGATACCTCTTGGAAATCTGATCCAGATGCTCCTCCAGGTTGAAGCCGGGCTTGAGGATGACGGGGGCCTCGGCCCGTCTTTGGGTGCCGAGGATGTCGGCGGGGAGGCTGGCCAGGGTGACGGTTTCACGTTCCTCCACAGCGACGATGCGCTCGATAAGATTTTCGAGCTCGCGGACATTGCCCGGCCAGGAATAGCTTTCCAGGAAACTGATCACGTCCGGCACCAGCCGTTTCATCTTCCGGCCGGTCTTCTCGCAATGCTTCTGGAGGAAGAAGGAAACAAGCAGGGGGATGTCCTCGGGCCGCTTGCGCAGAGCGGGCATCTCGAAGGAGATGACGTTCAGCCGGTAGAAGAGCTCCTCACGGAATTTGCCCTCTTCGATCCTCTTCTTCAGGTTCTGGTTGGTGGCGGCAATGATCCGGACGTCGACCGGAATCTCGTCCGTCCCTCCCACTCTCCGGATTTTCCGCTCCTGCAGAACGCGGAAAAGCTTGACCTGGGTCCAGGGCGACATCTCCCCGACCTCGTCCAGAAAAATCGTTCCCAGGGTCGCCGTTTCGAACATGCCTTTCTTTTCGGAAACAGCGCCGGTGAAGCTTCCCTTGGTGTGTCCGAAGAGCTCGCTCTCCAGGAGGTTCTCGGGCAGGGCGGCGCAGTTGATGGAGACGAAGGAATGCTCGCGGCGCCGGCTGTGGGCATGGACGGCCCGGGCGGCCATTTCCTTGCCCGTCCCGCTGTCCCCCGTGATGAGCACGGTCGAATCGGTCGAGGCCACTCGCTCGATGAGATGAAAAACCTCCTGCATGACCTTGCTCTTGCCGATCATGTTCTCGAAACTGGACTGGTCCTGGAAGGTCTTCTTCAGGAGGACGTTCTCCTCGCGCAGGCGCCGCTGCTCGAACCCATGGGCGACGAGGATCTTGAGCTCCTCGATGTCGAAGGGCTTGGTCACATAGTCGAGGGCGCCTTCCTTGAGGGCTTCGACGGCCTGTTTGACGCTGCCGAAGGCGGTGATGACGATGACCGGAACATCCGGGCGCTGGCGCTTGACGGCCTTGAGGAAGGCCATCCCGTCGAGTTGGGGCATCTTGATGTCGCTGATGACCAGATCGACATCTTCCGCGGCCAGAATCTCGAAAGCCTTGGCCGAGCCCGGATTCGTCACGACCCGGTACCCATCCTTTTTAAAAACCATGGTCAAAAGGTCGAGGATGCTTTTTTCGTCATCGACGATCAGGATCGTATCCATGATCAGTGGTCCTTTCGCGGATCGACCCGGTCCGGCAAAGTCAGGTGGAATTCCGTCCCCCGTCCCGGTTCGGACTGCACACGGATGGTTCCCTGATAGTCTTCGATGATGCGGCGGACGACGGCCAACCCCAGACCGCGCCCGCCGGGAAAAGCGGAATAGAAAGGCTCGAATATGCGCTCCCGCTCCTGGGGCGTCATGCCCCGGCCGGAATCGGCGACGCTCAAGGTCAGGGGCCGGCCCAGACCGTGGGTGCAGTTGATGCGGACGACGCCACCTTCCGGCATCGCGCTGAGGGCGTTTCGGAGCAGGTTCCAGACGACTTGCTTGAATTGGCCGGGGCTGCCGTAGAATTCGTCGGTGCAGGCGTCGACATTCTCTTCCACGGTGATGCCGTCGCCGAGATCGCCGCTCATCCGCAACAGGGTCACGGTTTCCCGAATGACCTCCGCCGGCCGGAACCGGGTGAATTCCTGGGGCGCGGGCGAAGCCAGATTGAGAAACTGGTCGATGGTCTGGGAAACGCGCCGCGATTCCCGCAGAACGATGGACATCAGCTCGGCGGCCTCCCCGGACGGCCGCAGCTCCGTCTGCAGGACCTGGACGGCCCCGGAAATGGCGGCCAAGGGATTGCGGATCTCGTGGGCGATCAAGGCCGACATCTGTCCCGCCTCCGCCAACCGTTCCTTGACCAGCAATTCGTGCTGGACCTGCTCCAGGGCTTCGCGCGACCGCCTGGCGTTGTGGCCGAAACGGGCGAACAGATAAGCGATGGCGAAAAAAAGAGCCCAGGCCAGGAAGATGGTGTACAGGACGAGGCCGGCCGAGGTCTCCCGGACCTGATTGACTTTGAAATAGGGAATGAAGCCGTAGAACATGCCGTCGGCCAGGAGACCGAAGAGGATAGCCGCCAGCGAAGCCGTCAGATAGGCGGCCCGCCCGGACAAGACCATCCCGGCGGCGAGAACGGGGAAGATGTAGAGGACATAAAGATGGCCGCCGAGGCCTCCGGTGATGTAGACGAGCGCGGTGATGATGAGGACATCGACGAAAATCTGGGCTTCGGCCTGCAGCTTGACGTGGGAATCCCACAGGTAGAGGAACAGGAAGATCAAACAAAAGGCGTAGGAGGCCAGGACGATGATGTAGAACGGCCCCAGGGGGAGGAAGACCGCCGTGGACAGCTGAATGATGACCGCGGCGGCCAGCAGGGTCGTTACCACGATGAGCCGGAAGATGATCAGATTCAGCGTATTGGGCTTGACCGTTTTCATTGAATCTGGGACATCAGGCTGAAAATCGGCAGGTACATGGACAGAATCAGCCCGCCGACGATCCCTCCGACGAAGATCATCATGATCGGCTCGAGCATGGACAGCAGGGCGGAGACCGTGGAGGAGACCTCGTCGTCGTAAAAATCGGCCAGCTTGCCCAGCATCTGGTCGAGCGTCCCCGTCTCCTCGCCGACCTTGATCATCTGAGTCATCATGAAGGGGAAGCGTCCTCCGACCTTGAAGGCGTCGGTCAGGCTGCGCCCCTCGGAGACCATCCGCCGGGCGTCCATGACGGCCTTTTCGATGATCACGTTGCCGGCCGTCGAAGCCGAGATCTTCAGGCATTCCAGCATGGACACGCCGCCCGAAAGGAGCGTGCTGAGCGTCCGGGTGACACGGGAGATGGCCACCTTGGACATGAGCTTGCCGAAGAGCGGCGCCCGCAGGACGGCCCGGTCCACGACCTTGCGCCCGGGAGGTGTCTTGCGGTAATAGCGGAAGAGGAAGACCGCGGCGATGATGCCGATAAAGACGAAGATGATGTAGTTCTGGACGAAATGGCTGAGGAAGATGACGCCCCGGGTGATGCCCGGCAGGGCCGCGCCCAGCTCGGCGAAAATGTTGGAGAAGATGGGGATGACTTTCCAGAGCAGGAAAATGGCCACCAGGAGGGCGAAGATGACGATGGCCGAGGGATAGATCATGGCCTGGCGGACCTGGCTGCGTAGCTTGACGATCTTCTCGATATAATCGGCCAGCCGCTGGAGCATGATGTCCAGCGAGCCGCTCTGTTCGCCCGAAGCCACCAGGTTGCAGTAGAGGTCGTCGAAGACCTTGGGAAACTTGCGTTTGGCCTGGTTCAGGCTCGATCCGGCCTCGACATCCTCGCTGACGCTGGTGATGACCTTCTTGAAATACTTGTTGCGGGTCTGCTCGGCCAGGATATTCAGGCTCTGGATGAGGGGCAGCTCGGCGTCGATGAGCACGGCCAGCTGGCGGCTGTAAATGGACAGCTCCTTGAGCTTGACCTTCTCGGAATTCAGAAAGGGGATCTTGATCGGTTCGCGCTTGGCCGAGATGCCCGAGACCTGGATCTGCTCCTTCTGCAGGATGCGGGTCAAATCCTCGGACGAGGAGGCGATCCGTTCGCCGTTGACCGCATCGCCATAGCGGTTTTTGCCTTTCCACGCGAAAAGCGGCATGGCCGTTCCTTTCTAGCGCTTGGCGCCCGAGTGACCGCTGGACGTCGCCGGACGCGCCTCGCGCCGCTGGATGATATCGGTGAGCTCCTCCGGGAACGAGGTGACGGAGAAAGCCATTTCGCGGGAGATCTGCTTGGAAAAATAGAGCTCGGAGAGAGACTGGTTGAACGTCTGCATCCCCGATTTTTCCTGGGCCAGCTGCATCTGGCCGTAGATCATGTGCAGCTTGCCCTCGCGGATGAGGTTGCGGATGGCGGCATTGGGGAGGAGGATTTCCATGGCCAGAACCCGGCCCTTGCCGTCAATCCGGGGCAGGAGGGCCTGGGTCAGGACGGCTTCCAGGGACATGGACAGCATGATCCGGACCTGGGACTGGTACTGCGGAGGGAAGATGTCGATGATGCGGGAGATCGTCTCCGAGGCCGAGTTGGTGTGCAGGGTGGAGAAGGTCAAATGCCCGGTCTCGGCGACCCGGATGGTCATCTCCACGGTTTCCATGTCGCGCATCTCCCCGACCAGGACGACGTCGGGATCCTCGCGCAGGACGGAGCGCAGGGCGTTGGGGTAGGACAGCGTGTCGGAGAAAAGCTCGCGCTGGTTGACCAGGGCTTTTTTAGGGGTGAAAAAATACTCGATGGGATCTTCGACGGTGACGATATGGACCGCCCGCTCGGCGTTGATGTGCTCGATCATGCAGGCCAGCGACGTCGATTTGCCGCAGCCGGTGGGCCCGGTGACGAGGATGAGGCCGCGGGGCAGAAAGCACAATTGGGCCACGCGGGCCGGAATGCCCAGCTTCTGGAAGCTCCACATGGTCGGCAGGAAGCGGCGGATGGCCGCGGCCACCGAGCCTTTCTGCATGAAGACATTGGCCCGGAAGCGGCCGAGGTCACGCAGGCCGAAGGAGAAATCGAGCTCCAGCTTCTCTTCGAACTGCTTTTTCTGCTTGTCGGTCAAGAGGCTGTAAACGAGCTGCTTGGTCTCGGCCGGCGTCAGCGGCGGGTGGTCGATGGACTTGAGGAGGCCGTGGACGCGGATGCGCGGCGGAACATACGTGGTGATATGCAGATCCGAGGCGTCGGCATCGACGGTGATTTGTAAAAGGTCCTGGATGGGCAGGGTCATGACCGGTCTCCTAGTCCCGGATCGTTTCGCGGACGACCTCTTCGAGGGAAGTGATCCCCGCTTTGATCTTGATCAGGCCGCTCCGGCGCAGGGTGATCATGCCCTGTTCGAGGGCTTTCTTCTTGATGTCCTTGGATTGGGCCCGCTGCAGGATAAGCTCCTTGATGGGCGCGGTCACTTCCATGACTTCGAAGAGCCCGGTGCGCCCCTTGTAGCCGGTGTTGTTGCAGGTTTCGCAGCCGCGGCCCTGCAGCACGGTGACGCCTTCGGCCTCCTCGGCGCTGAAACCGAGCTCGATCAAGGTGCGCCCGGGAATTTTCTGGGGCACGCCGCATTTGCGGCAGACTTTCCGGATCAGCCGCTGGGCCACGATGAGGACGACGGAGTCGGCGATAAGGAAAGGCTCGACGTTCATGTTGAGGAGGCGATGGATGGTCGCGGCGGCGTCGTTGGTGTGGACCGTGGAGAAGACGAGGTGGCCGGTCAGGGCGGCCTTGATGGCCGTGTCCACGGTCTCGGCGTCGCGCATCTCGCCGATCAACATGATGTCGGGGTCCTGGCGGAGGAAGGCCCGCAGGGCGGTGGAAAACGTGAGGTTGATCTCGTCGCGGATATTGACCTGGTTGATGCCCGGGATGTAAAACTCCACGGGATCTTCGGCCGTCATGATGTTCTTCTCCATGGCGTTGAGCGTGGAGATGGCTGAATAGAGGGTGTTGGTCTTGCCGCTTCCAGTCGGCCCCGTGACCAGGATGATGCCCCACGGCCGACCGATGGACTTCTTGAAAGTTTCCAGCGACTCGGCCTCCAGCCCGAGCTTGGTCAGATCGATCTGGAGGTTCTCCCGATCCAGGATGCGGGAGACGATCTTTTCGCCGAAGATGGTCGGAAGGGAGGAGACACGCATGTCCACCTCCTTTTTCACGCCGTTATCTAGCTTGATCCGCATCTTGAGGCGCCCGTCCTGGGGCAGGCGCTTCTCGGCGATATTCATGTTGGAGACGATCTTGACCCGCGACAGGACGGGGTTCTTGAATTTCATGGGCAGATTCATCGTCTCGTAGAGGATGCCGTCGATGCGGTAGCGGATGCGGAAGGATTTCTCGTAGGGCTCGAAATGGACGTCGCTGGCGCCCTTTTTGATGGCCTCGACGAAGATGGAGTTGACCAGGGTGATGATCGGCGCCTCGTCGGCGGGCTCTTCGTCGTCCGCGGTGTCGAAATCATCCTTGGCCTCCTGGATGATGCTGACTTTGCTGTCATCGGCCAGTTCGATTTCCTCGACCGATTTTTTGGCCTTGAGGGCGTGGGAGGCCCCGTAATACTTGTTGATGGCGTTCATAATGCCCGATTCCGAGGCGATCACGGGCTGGATGCTCAGGCCCGTGCGGAACCGGATGTCCTCGATCACGTCCAGGTCGGTCGGATCGACCATGGCCAGGGTCAGGAAGGAGCGAATGCGGTGGATGGGCATGATCATGTATTTCTTGGCCGCGTCCACCGTGACCAGGCTGATGACGTCAGGATAGACCTCGAACTGATCCAGATCGATATAAGGATAACCCAACTGGCGGCTCAGCCCCTGGGCCATTTCCTCGGCGGTGACGAACCCTTGAGCGATGATGGCGCTGGCCAGGGAGACATCATGTTTGCGTTGGAATTCCAGGGCGGCATTCAACTGGTCGGGGTTGAGGACTTTCTCCCGGACCAGAATGTCACCCAGCGTGGAGCCCATTTATCTCTCTCTTGTTAAGAAAATTAACCCAAATGACATTTTTTGTCAACAAAAATTGGCACCTGCCGGCCTCGTCCCTAACAAATGGACGTTTGCGGGGAAGGAATTTCTCTCCGCGCCGGGCAAAAGGCCAAGAAAAGCGAAGAGCTTGGTTCTCACGAGGGAATTGTCGTTCGGGCGGACGGCCCGGTCAATCACCGGCGCCGAGCATTATGATGGTGAAATTTGATCCCCCCTCCTCACCCCCGGAGAGGAGGGCGGCGCAGGCTGAAAAAACGCGCCTGGAGAGACTCGAACTCCCGACCCGCTGCTTAGAAGGCAGCTGCTCTATCCACCTGAGCTACAGGCGCGTGTGGCCGGATCGCTGAAATCGGGGAGGACGGATTTGAACCGTCGACCTCTTGCTCCCAAGGCAAGCGCGCTGCCAGGCTGCGCCACTCCCCGGCCCAAAGCCCGCTTATGGTAACAACAGGTGCGGGGGTTGTCAATTTAAGCGGGAGGGGCACTCTCCGAATCCCCTGTCGGGCGGGCTTTTGACGACGGCGGGCCTAATTTTCGGAAATCCGGATATATCGCTGGCCCTGGCGGCTTGAAAAGAGTATAATGCGTTCAGATATTGATCGTCCCGTAGGGATGACATCATCACTATCTGAGAACCGATAAAGGAACTGGGGCACGTGCCCTAATCGGCTTCAAACTCCTCTCCTTTATTTGGATCCCATTTTTACCTCAGGGCGATCCGGGATCTGCCATCCCGGCATCGACCCTCGTCAAAGGAGACGAGAATGAATATTTATGCAGGCAATCTTCTGCGGAACCTGTCCGAGGACGAGCTCCGTCAGGTGTTCGAGTCGTACGGCACTGTCTCGACCGCGGCCATCATCAAGGACAAGATCAGCGGGGAATCCCGCGGATTCGGATTTGTCGAGATGCCCAATGCGGACGAAGCCACGAAGGCCATTACCGGCCTCAACGGACGCGATTTCAAGGGCCGGGCGATGACCGTCAACGAGGCCAAGCCCCGCACAGACGCCCCCCGCACCAAGCGGTTCTGATCGATCCGTTTTTAGGAACGTTTCAGACGAGGGACGGTTCTTCGGAACCGTCCCTTTTTTTTGCGGAGATTCCGGCGCGTCAGCGCCGTTTCAACCCTTTTTCGATCTCCAACTTCGACAGGCGCACGACGATGGGCCGCCCATGGGGACAGACGGCGGGATTGGATGTGCGAAAGAGCTCCTGAACCAAATAGGCCATCTTTTCCGGGAGCAGCGGCTGTCCGGCCTTGATGGCCGCCTTGCAGGCCAGCATGGCCAGCATTCGGGATTTCTTTTCCTCGGCCTTGCTCCCGCGGATCTCGTCGAGTAGATCGAGGAACGCCGCCAGGGCTTGCTCGGGCTGGAAAATATCGGGATACTCGCGGAGGGCGAAGCTCCGCCCGCCCATGGGCTCGGCCCGGAACCCCGCTTCCTCGAGGGCCGCCCGGTCCGCTTCCAGAGAGACGGCCTGCGCGGGCGACAGCTCGAACAAGAGCGGGATCAGGCTCATTTTGATCGGCCAGGACCGCCGGCGGTCGATCTCGGCGAACCGGTCGTAAAGGACGCGCTCGTGGGCGTTGTGCTGGTCGATGACCATGAGACCGTCCGGGTCGGAGACGATAAGGTAGGCGTCGGCGAACTGGCCCAGCACCCGCCGCCCGGAGGGATCGGACGCGGGAACGGCGGCCGCATCATCTCCGAAAAGGGGAACCCCGGCGGAAACCGTCACGGGGGATCCCTCTTCGACGCGGAAGGGCAATCCCGCGAAATCGCCAGGCCCTCCGAGTATGTATTCCACCGGTTCACCCGTCCGGTCCTCGCTTTCGGGGCGGGCCGCGGCGACGGGCTTGATGCCCCCGGCCCGGGCCTTGGCCCGGTCGACGGCGCGCAGGACCAGCTGAAAGACAGCCGCGGAATGAAGGAAGCGGACTTCGGATTTGGCCGGATGGACGTTGACATCCACTTCCGCGGGCGGCACGCTTAAAAAGAGAAAGGCCTCAGGGAAGCGATCCTTCTCCAGGAGTCCCCGATAAGCCTGTTGAAGGGCCGAGGCCAGCACCTTGTCGCGGACGGGGCGGTTGTTGACGAAAAAATATTGATGGGCCCGGTCGGGGCGGCCGGCCGGAGGCCGGGAAGCAAAGCCAAAGAGGCGGCAGCCCTCGGCCGCATAATCGATCGGCATCAGGGAATCGATCAGGGCCTTGCCGTGGAGCTGGTAGATCCTCTCCTGCAATCCGTCGACGGGCGGGCAGTCGAGGATGGTCCGCGGGCCGTGGCTTAAGGTCAGCCGCAGACGGGGATATGCCAGGGCCGCATTGGTCAGGTACTTGGCGATCTGGGACAGCTCGGACGCGTCGCTGTGCAAAAATTTCAGCCGGGCCGGCAGGTTGAAGAACAGGTCGAAGACCTCGATCGAGGTGCCCCGCGGAAAAGCGATGCTCTTTTCGGACAGGAGAGTGTCGCCTTCGCGCTCGATTTGCATCCCAGCCTCCGCCCCGCCCTCCGAAGTCTTGAGCGTTAAACGGGAAACGGCGGCGATGCTGGCCAGGGCTTCACCCCGGAAACCCAGCGTGGCGATGGCCAGGAGATCTTCCGCGACGGC
>PMCY01000244.1:0-8266 GCA_003154255.1 Candidatus Aminicenantota bacterium
GGGCCCAATACCGTCCATGTCGTTTTCCAGGATCCCAAGTACGGACTGGGCGATTACGCCCGCCGCAATGTCCACCTGCACAATAATTTCCTGCAGATCGCCGCCGAGCGCGGAATCCCCGCCCTCCTGGCCTGGCTGGCTTTCCTGGGCTGGGTGGCCATCTCGCTCCTGCACCGCTTCAAAGGCGAAACAGGCGAGCTCAAAGCCCTGGCCGCGGCCGGGCTGGCCGCCCTCGCCGCGCTCGTCACAGCCGGTTTCTTCGAGTATAACTTCGGCGATTCCGAAGTCGCCTTGTTCTTCCTTCTGATCATCACCCTGCCTTTCGCCGGAAAATGGGACGGAGCGAGGCCGTGAAAAAAACACGGATCGTGCGGCGGGGACTGGCTTTCCTGGCCATCATTTATCTGGGCTGGCTCGCCTGGCAGATCGTTTTTTTCAGGCGCTACGGGGCCGCGGCGCCCGCGAATTCCGCCGTCGAAGCGGCGGAGACGCCCCGCTATTGGGAATCCGAAGGCGTCTATCACGTGCACACCTCCTTCTCTGACGGACGCCGCTCCGCGGACGAAGTGGCCGCGATCGGGGCCAAGGCCGGATTGGATTTCGTCATCCTCACTGACCACGGCGCTCCCAACGAGGCCAGCCTGGCCGCGCAGGGCCGCAAGAGCGGGATCCTCCTCCTGGCCGGGTGCGAGATCTCGTCCAATCGCGGCCACCTGGCCGCGCTGGGCTTCGCCGTGCCGACGCGCCCGTTCAGCCAGGAGGCCGAAATGGCCGCCCGCGAAGTGGCCGGGCTGGGCGGATTCACTATCATCGCCCACCCCTATTCCAAGATTCATTGGTCGTGGGGCCCTTGGGCGGGATACGGCGGGATCGAGATCTTCAACGGCGACACGACGGTCAAGCGTCGCCTCGTCCGGACCGTCCTGTCTCTGCCCATCCTGCTCATCCGGCCGGAGGCGGCCCTGCTTCGCTTGCTCGCGCCGCCCCAGGCCGAAACGGGAAAATGGGACCGCCTGGCCGCGGCCCATCCGACGTTCGCTTATTTCGCCGCCGACGCCCACTTTGCCTATGGCGCGCTCTTCACCCTCTTTCATCTCCACGTTCTCCTCGACTCCCCGCCGGCGTCCGATTTCGAGGGCGCCCGCGGCCAGATTTTCGCCGCCCTGAAGGCCGGCCGTTTTTATAATGCGGTCGAGGCCGCGGCCTCCGCGCGCGGCTTCCGTTTCCAGGCCGAAGCGGAAGACGTCCTTCTGCCCATGGGGAGCACGGCCCCGCCCGGCGCCGGCCCGGTCCGATTCGTCGTCCGGACCCCCTTCGCCTTCGCCCACGAAACGTACCTCCTCCGCAACGGGATCGAGATCGCCCGCTCGGCCGGGCCGGAGCTCGTTTTCCGAACCGCGGGGCCCGGGGTCTTCCGTGTCGAAGTCTTCCTCCGTGAGCGCTCCCCGCTCGATCCGCGCGTGCCGTGGATCGTCTCCAATCCCATCTTCCTGGAAAGGCCAAGCCGATGATCAAATGCGATATCCCGAAAATGCAGCGGTTCGTCCGAAAGTTCAAGGACCGCCGGGTCCTGGTGCTGGGCGACCTGATGATCGACAAGTACATCTGGGGCACGGTCTCTCGGATCTCTCCGGAAGCCCCGGTGCCCGTGGTCGAGGTTCAGAAAAGCACCTCCTGCCTGGGCGGCGCCGGAAACGTCGAACAGAATTTGAAAGGACTGGGCGCGGCGCCGGTTCTGGTCGGCGTCGTCGGCGATGACGACGAGGGGTTGTGGATCAAGCGCCACGCCTCCGAGTCGCGGGGCATCATCATCGACGAGAAGCGGCCGACCACGGTCAAGACGCGCATCATCGCCCACCACCAGCAGGTCGTCCGCGTCGACCAGGAGCGCCGCAAGGCCGTCTCGCCCGAGATCGAGGTCCGCATCCGGGCCTTCATCGAAAAGGACGACATCGAAGGGATCGTCGTTTCGGACTACAACAAAGGCATCGTCACCCGCTCGCTCATGGAGGCCGTCCTGCCCGTTGCCCGCGGGCGCAAGATCCCGGTTTTCGTCGATCCCAAGGTCGAGAACTTCGCCCTCTTCTCCCCCATCACCTTCATCGCCCCCAACCACATCGAAGCCGCCAAAGTCGTACGGCATGCCTGTTTGACCGCCACCGAAGTCGAGCGGGCCGGCCGGGAGATCATGGCCCTGATCGCGACGAAATACCTGATCATCAAGCGCGGCGAGCAGGGCATGTCTATCTTCGAACAGGGCCGGAACCCGATCCATATCCCGACCATCGCCCGCGAAGTGTTCGACGTCACCGGCGCCGGGGATACAGTTATCGCCGCGGCGTCGCTGGCTTTGCTGGCCGGCGCCAGCATCCTGGAGGCGGCGGTCATCGCCAACGCGGCGGCGGGCGTCGTCGTCGGCAAGATCGGCACGGCCTCCTGCTCCCCACAGGAGCTCTCCGCCGCCCTCGAGCGCTACGAATAATTGAATGATAGGGGGACACCAGGCCCAATTCCCCTATTTAATTGATCCGGAAATAGGGGTCTTAGGTATGGCGTCCCCCTACTATTTACAAATGTGGAGACCGAACCCCTATTTGGCTTGGTCCTTGCGCACGTAGCCTTTGTTCTCTTTGGGATTGGAGTGGGGTTTTTGCGGCGGCGGAAGAGGCTTGCGGGGCTGCTTCCAGACCGGCTTCTGTCGGTTGGGCACGGAATGGGCCATCAGGACACCGTGACGAGGTTGACTTCATCGGCGGCCGGATCGTAGAACGCGACGGTACACCGGCCGGTGACCCATCCGCCCGTCTCCCCCGGGTTGATCAGGAGCGTTTTGCCGTCGCGGCGGACATCGGGCTTATGGGTATGCCCGAAAATGACGACATCATAGGTGTGCTTGGCGGCGAATTCCTCGGCCGGCCGGTTGAGGTGGGTGACGAGGATCCGCCGGCCGCCGTGCTCAAAGACGAGCGGGGCCTGGTGAATGAGGCCGAACGGTTCGAGCGCGGCGGCCAGGCCGGCCTTCTCTCCATCGCAATTGCCGAAGACGGCCTTCACCGGACAGCCCAACGCGGCCAGCTCCCGGGCNNTTGGTGATGTTGTCGTGCGAATCCGCGAGAATGCCGATCATCGGGGAAAATTATACCCCAACGCCGCGCGACTGACGATATCCATCAAACCGATCCTCTTTCCAACGGGAGTCCTTCCATGCGAGGATGGCCGAGATTCGAACCGACAACTTAGCCATATATATTAACATTTAAATATATTGACTAATCACCATATTCGGATAAAATGAAAATGGACCGTGACGTCAGGTTCGAATGGGATGAAAGAAAAAATCTTGAGAGCGAATCCAAGCACGGCGTCTCATTCCACCTTGCCCAGCATGCCTTTCTTGACCCGAACCGCGTCATCGGCGAGGACAAGACGCATGGCCTCCGGGAGGACCATCATTTCTGCCTGGGTCGCGTCGGGAACGGGATCATCACCGTCCGGTTCACTTTCCGGGCGGACGTTATAAGGATTTTCGGTCCGGATATTGGAGAAAAGGAAAACGGATCTATGAGCGAAAAAATCCAGTACAAAAACGGCCCTAAGGGCGATTGGCGGGTCGTCGACGATTTCCTCCCCCCGCCGGATCAATTGGTTTTAAAAGAAGAACAAGTCAAAATCACGATCGCCCTAAGCCGGGAAAGCGTGGACTTTTTTAAAAAGGAAGCCCGGAAAAGGCAAATCCCCTACCAAAAGATGATCCGCCGGGTCATCGACCTCTACGCCGACCATTTCCGCCAGGGCGTTTAAAGATAGGGGAAACCGCGATTTTAGCTTGGATAATTATAATCTAGGCGGGTGACGCTAAGGATATACCGTTCGCGCAGGAATGAATTAGGGGGCGGTTCGGGTGACCCGGGTCACCCGAGCCGCCCGACAATCAAGTGAGCGCGAACGGTACGGCGGCCTCCGCGTCACCCGCCGACCTTTTTCCCGGCACCTTTATGCCCCTCTTTTTTCCTTGACCTGAGCGGCCGTTTTCAATAAAATACCCGAGCCCTAAAGCGTTGAAAATAGGCGCGTAGCTCAGTGGGAGAGCGCTTCCTTGACGCGGAAGAGGTCGGGGGTTCAATCCCCTCCGCGCCTACCACTCACGCCGAAGAGACGAAAAAACAGCTTGAATAGAATGGTCCGCCTCACGTTTACCGACGCGCCGGCCGCCTTTCGTTGAAGGCCAGGCCGGTGATTCCACGGCACAAGGGGTCTACCAACCGGCGCATCGATCGAAAGGCGGTCCTTTTTGTCTTTGGAGCGGACCAAACGGATGACGACAATGAACGAAGATAAGCTCGAAACCCTGCGGCACAGCGCCTCGCACCTGCTGGCGAACGCCGTCCTGGAACTTTTCCCCGGCACCCAGGCCGGCGTAGGCCCGGCCGTGGAAAACGGGTTCTATTACGACTTTCTGCGGGCCGAGACGTTCTCCAGCGACGACCTGGCGGCCATCGAGGCCAAGATGCGCGAGCTGGCCGACCAGGACCTCCCCATCGTCCGGACGATGATGCCCAAGGACGAGGCCGTCCGCCTGTTCACCGAAAAAGGCCAGACCCTCAAAGTCGAGCTGATCAAAGAAAAGGGCGGCGAAGAAGTTTCGATCTACAGCCAGGACGGCTTTGTCGATTTCTGCCTCGGCCCCCACGTGGCCTCCACCGGCCTGCTCAAGCATTTCAAGCTGACCTCGGTTTCAGGCGCCTACTGGAAGGGCGACGAACGGAACGTCCAGATGCAGCGCATCTACGGCACCGCCTTCCCCGCCAAAAAAGACCTCGACGACTACCTGACCCTCCTCGAAGAAGCCAAGAAACGCGACCATCGCCGCCTTGGCCCCGAGCTCGACCTATACAGCACCAGCGAAGACCTGGGGGGCGGCCTCATTCTTTGGCACCCCAAGGGCGCCCGCATTCGGGCCATCATCGAGCAATACTGGCGGGAACGCCATTGGGCCGGCGGGTACGACATCCTCTATACTCCACACATCGCCCGCGAAGTCCTCTTCCAGACTTCGGGCCACCTGGATTTCTACAAAGACGGGATGTACTCGCCCATGGACATCGACGGGCAGAACTACTNNATGAAGCCGATGAACTGCCCCCTCCATATCCAGATCTATAAAGCGAAGATGCGGTCCTACCGGGACCTGCCCCTGCGCTGGGCCGAACTGGGCACCGTCTACCGTTACGAACGCAGCGGCACCCTCCACGGCCTGCTTCGCGTCCGGGGCTTCACCCAGGACGACGCCCACATCTTCTGCACGCCCGACCAGATCGAGGACGAGATCCTGCGCGTCCTCGACTTTTCGCTCAGCATCCTGGCCGATTTCGGTTTCACCGACAACAAGATCGAGCTGTCCGTCCGCGATCCGCACAACCTGGCCAAATACTGCGGCGCGGACGATCGCTGGTGCCAGGCTGAGGCTTCACTGGTCAAGGCCCTGGAAACCCGCGGCCTGGCTTATGAGCGGATGGAGGGCGAGGCGGTCTTCTACGGCCCCAAGATCGACATCAAGGTCAAGGATGCCATCGGTCGCTACTGGCAGTGCACCACCATCCAGTTCGACTTCAACATGTCTTCGCGCTTCGCCATGACCTACATCGGCGTGGACGGCAAAGAGCACCAGCCCTACATGGTCCACCGAGCCCTGATGGGTTCGTTGGAGCGCTTCTTCGGTATTCTCATCGAACACTACAACGGCAACTTCCCGCTCTGGCTGGCCCCCGTCCAGATCGAGATCATCCCTATCGCCGAGCGGCACGACGAGTACGTCGAGAAGCTGGCCGCCCTTTGCCGGGAGCAGGGCCTGCGCCCGCACGCCGACCTGCGCCGGGAAAAGCTCAACTACAAGATCCGCGACGCCGAACACCACAAGGTGCCCGTCCTCCTCATCTGCGGGGACAAGGAAGCCGCCTCCGGGACGGCCTCTCTGCGTATCCACGGCCAGGGCGACAAAGGCGCGGTCGAAATCGCGGCGCTTCTTGCAAAGATCCGCCAATTGAATGAAAATAAATCATTAACGATTAATCTTTAAAGGAGGACCCTCATTTTTAGAAGACACCCGTTTCCGCCCCAGAGCAAACCCAAGCCGCACCGGATCAACGAAATGGTCCGGGCCGGAGAAATCCGCGTGATCGACGACGAGAAAAAACCGCTGGGCGTCATGACCGCCGCCGATGCCCTTGTTCTGGCCCGCCAGCGGGGCCTGGACCTCGTCGAGATCGCGCCGACGGCAACCCCCCCGGTTTGCCGGATCATGGACTACGGCAAGTTCCTCTACGAGCTGCACAAGAAGGAACACGACGCCAAGAAGCACCAGAAGCAGGTCCAGATCAAGGAAATCAAGTTCCGGCCCAAGATCTCGGTCCACGACTACACCTTCAAGATGAACCACGTCAAACGCTTCCTCGAAGAAGGAAACAAGGTCAAGATCACGGTCATGCTCCGCGGCCGGGAGAAATCCCGCCCCGAGCTCGGCCAGCAGATCCTGGACAAGGTCGGGGCCGACGTGGTGGGTCTGGGGAAGACCGACGGGGATACGCGGAAACAGGATTGGGCCGTGTCGGGCCTGCTCGTCCCGGCCAAAACCGGAGGAGGAAAAGATGCCAAAGTTAAAAACACACAGGGGAGCGAAAAAGAGGTTGTCGGTCACAGCCAAAAAGAAGGTGGTTCACAAGAAAGCGTATAAGAGCCACATCCTGACGAAGAAGACCTCGGGCCGCAAGCGGCACCTGGGTCAGAAAGCCCTGGTCAGCAAGGCCGACCGCCATGCGGTCAAGGAAATGCTGCCCTATGAATTTTAAATAGGGCAAAAGCGGGGACATGACCCGAAAATCCTGGACCGGATTTTCGGGATCGCGTCCCCCGATTTGTGACGGGATCTCGAAGAATAGCTTGAAACGGAGAAACGACAATGCCGAGAGTCAAACGCGGATCTAAAAAGAAGAACCGCCGGATCAAGATCTTAAAGCTGGCCAAGGGCTATTGGGGCGCGCGAAGCTCCAATTACCGGACGGCCAAGGAGGCAGTGGAACACGCCTTGCAGTACGCGTACCGCGACCGCCGGACACGCAAGCGCGATTTCCGCAGCCTCTGGATCATCCGCATCAAGGCCGCGGCCAAGCTGAACGGGCTGGCCTACAGCCGCTTCATCAACGGCCTGAAGAAGCTCCACATCGAACTCGACCGCAAGGTCCTGGCTGATATGGCCGTACGCGCGCCGGAGACATTCGCCCGCATCGCGGCCAAGGCCAAAGATGCCGTCGCCCAGCCTTGACGAACTCCGGGCGAAAATCGACGCGTCCGCCCGTAACCTGACGGACGAGTCCGCCCGGGTCCGCGACTTCAAGGGGCTGGAGGATCTGCGCAACGTCTTCCTCAGCCGCAAGCACGGTAAGGTGACCCTCCTCTTCGAGGAGCTTAAAAATGTCGCCGCCCAGGACAAGCGCGAAGCCGGACAGCTCGTCAACGGCTTGAAGGTCCTGGTCCAGGACAAGCTGACCGCCCTGGAGGCTGCCCTCCAGGCGCCGGCCGCGGCCCGCGCCGAGATCGACCTGACCCTGCCCGGCTGCCGCCGGTCCTGGGGCTCGGCCCATCCGCTGCGCCTGTTCCAATCCGAGATCGAATCGATCTTCGTCGAGATGGGCTTCGGCATCGAGGATGGCCCCGAAGTCGAGACTGATTTCTACAATTTCGAGGCCCTCAACTTCCCGCCTAACCACCCGGCCCGGGACGCCTGGGACACGCTCTATATCAGCGATAACCTGCTCCTGCGGACGCACACCTCGCCCGTCCAGATCCGGGTCATGGAGAAGAGGAAGCCCCCCATCCGCATCATCATCCCGGGCAAGGTCTACCGCAAGGACCAGCCCGACCCCACCCACGTCCCCATGTTTCTGCAGATCGAGGGGCTGGTCGTCGGCGAAGGCATCACCTTCGCTCATCTCAAAGGCACCCTGGAGCACTTCCTGAAGCGCCTTTTCGGAGAGAAGCTCAAAGTCCGTTTCCGGCCCAGCTTCTTCCCCTTCACCGAACCCTCGGCCGAGGTCGACATCGAATGCCTGCAATGCGGCCAGAAGGACCCGGCCTGCCGGGTCTGCGGAGGCACCGGCTGGAAGGAGATCCTCGGCTCGGGCATGGTCGATCCCCAGGTCTTCAAGAACGTCAACATCGACCCGGAGAAATATTCCGGCTGGGCCTTCGGCATGGGCGTCGACCGCATCGC
>PMCY01000244.1:8317-9006 GCA_003154255.1 Candidatus Aminicenantota bacterium
ACGCTCGGGCACCTGGGCATGGCCCGCGAGATCGCCGTCATGCTGGGCAAGCCGCTCAAGGAGCGGTCCTGGCCGGTGACCGAAATGCCCATCCGGACGACCGACCTCCTCTCCGTCCAGATCCAGGACGAGGACCTCTGCCCGCGCTACTGCGGGCTCGTCGTCCGCGGCGTTACCGTCGGGCCCTCGCCCGACTGGCTGCGGGCGCGCATCGAGGCCATGGGACTGCGCTCGATCAACGCCGTCGTCGATGTTTCCAATTACGTCCTCTTCGCCACGGGCCAGCCCATCCATGCCTTCGACCTGGCCAAGATCGCCGGAGCCCGCATCCTCGTCCGGCGGGCCAAGAAAGGGGAACGGATCCGGACCCTGGACGGCCGCGACGCCGCTCTGACCCCCGACATGCTGGTCATCGCCGATGAGAAGAAACCGATCGCCGTGGCGGGCGTCATCGGCGGCGAGGAGACGGCCGTCTCCGATTCGACCCGCGACGTCTTCATCGAGAGCGCCGCCTTCGACCCCGGCTCCGTGCGCAAGACCCGCAAGGCCATGGAGACGATGACCGACGCCAGTTATCGCTTCGAACGCGGAGTGGACGCCGGCTTCACCCCCCAGGCGGCGGAAATGGCCGCCTCGCTCCTGGCGGCTTTCGGCGGAAAGGCCGGCCGCGAAATCATCGACATCTATCC
>PMCY01000148.1 GCA_003154255.1 Candidatus Aminicenantota bacterium
TGCGCGCCTGGGGTGACTCGAACACCCGACCAACGGTTTAGGAAACCGCTGCTCTATCCATACTGAGCTACAGGCGCGCCCGGCAGGCGGGCTCAATATAAGATAAGAACGGCGATTTTGCAAACCGGCAGGGACGCGACAAGGCTGCGGCCATTAAGGTCGGAAAATCCTCGGGACACAATTCCGTTTCAAGAGAAACGGGTCAGGTCCCGGATTTTCCGAAGCCGACGAATTTCTTCAGATATTCGAGAATCGATTTTTTATTAGTCCCGGCGTGGATGTCCTTTTCGGACAACTCCTTGATCTTGAGAAGGAATCCCTTGTTTTGCTCGTTGCGGGTGCTGACCAGATCGGCGATAACCTCGGCCAGATCCGGATTCTTGGCCAGGACCGGCCCGAAATCGTCCGCCTGGATCTTGAGCAGGACGGCCTCCTCGGCCACAACCCCGGTGGCCGTCCGGGGCATCCCGGTGAAAAGCGACATCTCGCCGAAGATCGCGCCCGGGCCGACCTCGAACTCGTTGGAGTATTTTTTCGCATTCTCCTCGGTGATGATATCGCCCCGGAGAAGTCCCTTGGCCACGATGTAGCAGCTCCGTCCTTTGTCGCCCTGACGGCAGAGCACCTCCCCCTTGGCNNGTCGATTGGGTTAGAACGGAGAAATTCTCTTCGGTGTCGCCCCTTCCGGCCGCCGCCGGAACCGGTCCGGGCGCCGGCGTTCCGCGCAGGACGCCGTTGAACATGTCCGGCAATTCCACGGCCGCCCGGATGCCGTGGCGGCGGAGCTTGTACCAGGCCAACCGGCCGACATCCGTGGCGATCCCGTTCTTGCGGCCGTAGTCGGTGACCCAGAATTTCACCCGGTAATGGACGCCGTAGGGATCGAATTCCATGATCGTGGCCATCGGCGAAGGATCGGAGACCACGCGCGGGCAGTCCCGGGCCGCTTCGCGCAGCATGTCCAGGACGAGCTGGGCCGGGGCCTCGGGGCTGAGCTTGAAATGAAGGGCCAGGGCCGTCCGCGTGTCAGGCTGGGCGAAATTTGTGATGGTCGCCTCGGCCACGCTGTTGTTGGGCAGCACAACGATGTTGGAGTTGCGGTCCAACAGGCGCGTCTCGCGCCAGTTGGTGTCGACAACGATCCCCTCCTTGTCCCCGATGGAGACCCATTCGCCGCGGTTGATGGAATGCGAAAAATGGAGGGAGATGCCGGATAGAATGTTGCTGAGCACGCCCTGCAGGGCCAGGCCGATGACCATGGTCAGAACGGCCGAGGTGGCCACGACGGTGGTGATGTTGATGTTCAGCGTATATTTCAGGACGCCGAAAAGGACGATCAGGTAGAGGACGCCCAGGGCGATCGAGCGCAGGACGTCGGGCAGGGGAAATGTCTTGCGCGTCCGCGCATACCAGCCGTATACGGCCGCGTCCACCAGCCGGATGATGAAAAAGAAAGCAAAAAAGATGATGGCCGCGTCGACATAAGGAGTGAACGCGGGGCTGAGCCTGCCGAACTCCTTGACCAGGAAGGAGGCCAGGGTGAAGACGAAAGGCAGGGCCACCCGAGCGAACAGCGGGCGCTTGCCCTCGGCCTTTTTGGCGGAAAAGCGGCCGGCCAGAAAGCGGACGGCGGCATAGAGGAGAAGGCCGCCGATGATGGCCGTCACCCAGACGGCCAGGGTCCGGTAGAATTCCAGATTGTTCATAGCTTGATTTTCATCCCCTCGGCTGCGGCATCCGTCCGTTCGAAGCGGCGGGCTGCCGCGCGCCGCATTTTGCGGATGGTATGGTCGTCGTGATCGGGATTGAAGTGGGAGAGGACGAGGCGAGAGACACCGGCGGCCTGGGCCAGACGGACGCCCTGCTCCCAGGTGCTGTGGCCCCAGCCCTGCCGGCCGGAGAGATATTCCTCCGGCAGATACATGGCGTCATAGATGAAAACGGAGGCACCCCGGGCGAAGGCGGCCAGGCGCCCGTCCAGGCCCTCAGCCGGATGTTCGGTGTCCGTGGCGAACACGATGCTGCGTCCGCCCTCCTCGATCTTATAGGCGACGCAGCCCTGGGGATGCATGAGCGGGCAGAACGTGACCCTGGCCCCGCCGATGACCGCGCCTTCTTCGCCGATGCGGGAAAAGGCCATCTTAGAGGGCGTCGTCTCGATGGGCACGGGAAAGAGCGGGGCCTCCGACAGCCGGCCCAGGATCTCGCGGGTGTCCTCCGGTTCGCGCCAGGAATAGACGTCGATGGCCGTGTCGCTCATATAAAGCGGCCCGTAAAAAGGCAGGCCGAAGATGTGGTCGAGATGAAAGTGGGTCAGGAGGAGTGAAACCCTCAGCGCGGTCTTGCCCCTCCGCCGGGCCGTCAAGTCCTCACCCAGCGGCCGCAGTCCCGTCCCCGCATCGACGATGATCGTCTCGCCGGTCCGCGTCGTTATTCGGGCGCAGGGCGTGTTGACGCCGATTTTCGTCCCGGACCGACCCTGGCCGGGAAACGTCCCTCGCACTCCATAGAATTCAAGGCGCATGATGACTCCCTGTCACTTCATTTTTAGATCGAAAACAAAATCCCAATCATCCGGCGGTGGCTCGGCCTTAAACCGCAGGCTGCGGGCCGCATAGACGGCGGCCACGGGATCGCCTTCCAGCGCCCCGCAGGACGCGAGCACGGCGTCCCACTCCCGCCGGCGATAGGACGCCAGCAGGCGTTCAAAAACGGCCAGCCTTTCGAGGACGGGCGCCGGAACGCTCCCCCTCTCCCCGATGAGCTCATAGATGCGGACGGGTTGGGTCTTGCCCACGACGCGCAGGCGGTCGACCTCGCGGGCCACGACGGTGTCGCCGGCCGCGGCCACGGTCGACTCCCCTGCCAACAGATGGACGCCATATTGCTTGCCGGCGCTTTCCAGACGGGCGGCCAGATTGATCGTATCGCCCATGGCGGTGTAATCGAAGCGCCGGGTCGATCCCATGTTGCCGACCACGGCCGGGCCGGTGTTGAGGCCGATCCGGGCCCGCACGGGGCGGCCGATCCGCTTCTCGAACTCGGGGGCCATTTCGGCCAGGCGCTTCTGGCAGGCCAAAGCCGCGCGGCAAGCCCGCAGGGCGTGGTCGGGAATGTCCAGCGGGGCGTTCCAGAAGGCGACGATGGCATCGCCCTCGTATTTGTCCAGCGTCCCGCCCGAATCGAGGATGATGTCGGTCATCTCGGAAAGATAGACGTTGAGCAAGCTGACCAGAGCCTCCGGGCCGAGGGCTTCGGAAATCGACGTGAAGCCGGCGACATCCGAAAAGAAGGACGTGACATCGCGTTTCACGCCGCCCAGCCGAAGCTGCTTGGGATCGTCGATAACCCGCTCGATGACATGGGGGCTGAGATAATAGCGAAAGGCGCTCTTGAGGAAGCGCCGCTGGCGGCCCTCGACGGCATAGTTGAGGACGGCCGCGCCGATCACGGCTAAGAGAACCGCGGCCTCCGGCAGGATGAAGCGGATCCACGTTCCGGCGGCGAAGCCGGCCATGGACGAGGACGCCGGCAGGAGCGCCAACACGACGGCGGCGCCGAACATATGCGAGCTCCTCCGCAGGACGGTGATCCCGACTCCAGCCAGGAGAGCCCAGAGCAGGGCCAGAAAAAGGTCCAGGACGACGGGCGTGGGCCGTAAATAGCGGCGGTGCCAGAGCGAATCGAGGGCCGCGGCCTGGATCTCGACGCCTGGCACGACGCCGCTCAAAGGGCTTGTCTTGATGTCCTGCAACCCGACCGCGCTCACGCCGATCAGCACGACCTTGCCGGCGAATTCGCGCGGTTCGATCTGGGGTTTTTTGTTCTCGGTCGTTTGCAGATAGCTGTTGATGATCGTGGCGGCCGGATAGCCCCTGTAAGTCCCGGTCGGTCCGAAGAAACGAACCAGCATTTGGCCGTCGGAATCCAGCCTCACTCCGGAAGCGCCCTCCGGGCCGGCGGCCGCCTCGGCCAGGGCCAGGGCGACGCCGGGCACGGGAACGCCTTTATATCGGAAAAGCAGAGGCAATCGGCGGTAGATCCCGTCCTCGTCGGGCTTGACCTGGACATTGGCCCCGCCGCGGCATTGGTCCAACAAAACGGGCAGGTCAGCCGTAGCCGAGAGGAATTTTTCGGCCCAGGGCCGGACATCAGCCGCCGAGGCCTTGCGCTTCAGAAAAGCCTCGGCCTCGGGGGCCGTCTCCTTATCGTCGGCGCTCAAAGCCACGGGCAGGACGACGATGCCCGATTCGCCGATGGCCTTGGCCAGCATGAGGTCGTCATCGGCCAACGGCGACGGTTCGGTCATGACCAGGTCGAAAAAAACAGCCTTGGCCCCGCCGGTCTTGAGAAATCCCAAAAGGGGCGCGTACATCTGGCGGGGCCAGGGCCAGGAGACGCCCTGTTTCTTGTAGAAGTCGAGGCTGTACTGGTCGACCAGGATGAGGACGATGTCCGAGGCCGCGCGCGAAGGCGCGGCGAAAAGCCGCATGCGGGCGTCCCAGGATTTCCATTCCAGGCCGCGCCACAGCCCCAGCCCGCCGAGAGCGCCGGCCAGGGCGAATGCCGCCGCCCCGACGGCCAGCCCGCGGACGACTTTTTTATTCATCCAGCCCGCGGCTCACTTCAATCCGGCGACCGCCTGTTTGAAACGGGCCGTCCGGGCGTCGGCGATCTTGACCGCGCCCAGGGCGGTGATGGCCGGGGTGGCCTCCGAAATGCGGTCCTGCGGCGAAGGATGGGTCTTGAACCAGCCTTTGCCCGAGGCGGCCGAGGAATCGCCGACCATCGTCTTGAGGAAGCGGGTCAGCCCGCCGGTGTCGTAATGGGCCCGGCCTGCGAATTTGACGGCCATCCCGTCGGCCTCGTACTCGAATTTGCGGTCGTAGCCGCGCTCGACGAGGCTGCCCACGATGTCGCCCAGAGTGTCCTCAAAGATGCCGGTCAGCTTGGCTACGGTGTCGGGGGCGTAAGTTTTGATGGCCGCCGTACCCAGGAGCTTGAAGGCGTCGACGAGGCGCGACTTCTTGATCGACTGCAGCCCGTGCTTGGCGGTGACGTGGCCGATCTCGTGTGCCAGAATGAGGGCCAGGGTATCTTCATCTTTACAACGTTTGATCAGGCCCTTGGTCAGGAAGATCATGCCGCCGGGAGCGGCCAGGGCGTTGACTTCATCGGTGTCCAGAACCAGGAAATGATAACCGGCGAAGGTCTCGGGCCGGTCGGAGAAGAGAGCGATGGCGCTGCCCATGGTGCTGATATACTGGGTCAGGGCGGCGTTCTGCAGCACCGGATAGCGGGACAGGATAAGGGCGGCCACGGAGCGGCCGATGTAATACTCTTCCTCTTCGCTGATTTCGCCGAAGGTGCTGCGGATGGTCTCGCTCGTTTTCTGGATGGTGTTGGCCTGCTCGGCGCTGATGGTCCCGGTCCCCTTCAGGACGTCCGCGCCCTGCTGGACGACGGAGCAGCCCGAAGCGAGGAGGAGCAGGCCGAGGGACAGGACGGCGGTGAAAGCGCGGAGGGTCTTCATCTGCCGCCTCCGAAATCGCCCAGGCGTCCTTGGCGCAGGAAGGCCTCGATCAGGTTCGAAGCGACCTTGACCTGCAGCATCCGGTCGACCAGGGCGAAGTTCAGCTCGGCGTGCTTGGATTTATAGCTGTCTTCAACCTGTTTGTTGAAGCCTTTTCCGGCCAGGGCCACTTCGGAAGCCTTGGCCTGGGTTTTCATCGGGCCGTTGGAAGCCAGGAGGTTGAGCTTGGTAACTTCCACGGCGCTGGAGTGGATCCAGCCGACGAGGCCGGTCTGGGTCTTGACCTGGATCCAGCCGTTGGATTCGCTGATTTTGGTCAGCTTGTCGCCGGCCTTGAGCGTGACCAGGGCCGGGGCAAAGAACTGCGGATTCTGGCGGATGGAGGTCGTCTGGATCTTGACCACGACCACCGTATCGGCGGCCATGGCCAGCAGCACGATCAAGAGCGCTCCGAACAGAACAAACGTCCGTTTGGGAATTTTCATGAACACCTCCTCCCAGCAAAATCCATCATAGGGATTCGATCAGGCCAAGTCAAACCCGCGGCCCCGCTCGGCGGCCGCCAGGAGTTTTTCCTTGAGGCGGCTGTTGCGGTTCACGGGCTTATCGTTCTTGATGGCGATGTAGAGAGCCTTATAGGACCCGATGATGACGCTGAGCTTCTTGGCCCGGGTCAGGGCGGTGTAGAAAAGATTGCGCTGGAGCATGATGAAATGCTGGGTCAGGAGGGGCATGACCACGGCGTCGTATTCGCTGCCCTGCGACTTGTGGACGGAGACGGCATAGGCCAGGGTGATGTCGTCCAGCTCGTCGCGCTGGTAGACGACCGGTCGGCCGTCGTAGTGGACAAAGATCCGGAAGCCGGCCCGGTCGATGTGGACGATATGGCCGATGTCGCCGTTGAAGACGTCCTTCTCGTAGTCGTTGCGGATTTGCATGACCTTGTCCCGCACCCGGAACTCGCGCAGCCCCACCCGCAGGCCTTCGCTTTGGCCATTGAGCCGCTTCTGCAGCTCGGCGTTCAGCCGTTCCACGCCGACGAAGCCCTTGTACATGGGGCTGATGACCTGGATCTGGGTCGAGAGGGGCGAGAGATGGAGCTTCTGGGGGATGCGCCAGCCGACCGTCTTGAGGATGGCGGCGAAGACCTTGGGTTCCTCCTCGGCGCGGATGAAATAGAAATCCGAATCCTGGTCGCCCTTGGCCGGATAGATGAGCTTCTCGCCCTGGTTGACCCGGTGGGCGTTCTGGACGATGAGGCTGCTGGCCTCCTGCCGGAAGATTTCGCCGAGGCGGATGACCGTTTCGGGCCGGGCTTCGATCAAGTCGCGCAGGAGCTGGCCGGGGCCGAGGGCGGGCAGCTGGTCTTTGTCGCCGACCAGGATGAGCCGCATGGTCGACGGGACGGCCTTGATCAGAGAATGCATCAGGGCCAGGTCGACCATGGAAAACTCGTCGATGATGATGGCCTCACCTTCCAGCGGCCGGCGCTCGTTCCTCCGAAACGATCCCAGCTTGGGATTGAACTCCAGAGTCCGGTGCAGGGTCTTGGCTTCCTTGCCGGTGGCCTCGGACAGGCGCTTGGCCGCCCGGCCGGTGGGCGCCGCCAGGAGGACCGTCCGGCCCCACTTGTCGAAGACCGCGGCGACGGCCTTGATGATGGTCGTCTTGCCGGTGCCCGGCCCGCCGGTTATAACGACGATCTTCTTGCCGAAGCTCTCCACGATGGCCCGCTTCTGGTCCGGCGAGAAGCGTAGTCCCAGTTCGGCCTCCACGTCGCCGACGACTTTATCAATGTCGAAGGGCGGGGCCTGGAAAGNNTCGACGATCACGGCCCGGGCCGCGGTCAGGGACTCCAGGGCCCGCCGCACCTTCTCTTCGTCGATGCCGAGCTCCCCCGCCGCGGCGGGGATGAGCGCGGAGGCATAGGAGAAGACGTGGCCCTGTTCATTGTCCTTCTCCAGGAGATAGAGAAGATAGGCCTTGATCCGCTCCGGGGACCCGGGATCGATGCCCAGCTTGAGGGCAATGCCGTCGGCCGTTTTGAAACCGATGCCCCAGATATCGAGGCAGAGTTGATAGGGGTTGGTTTTAAGAACCTCATACGAGCGCGCCCCGTACTGGCGGTGGATCTTATTGGCCAGGTTGGTGGAGACATCATGCTCCTGGAGGAAGATGATCAGGTCGCGGATGTCGGTGTGCTCGGCCCAGGAATCCCTGATGTCCTGGAGCTTGGCCGCTCCGATTCCGGATACCTCGGTCATGCGCCCGGGTTGGCGGTCGAGTACGTCGAGCGTCTGATCACCGAATTTGGCCACGATGCGGGCGGCCAGGGCCGGCCCGATGCCCTTGATGAGCCCGCAGGAGAGATATTTTTCGATGCCTTTGAGGCCCGTCGGCAGTTCCGGCTGAAAGGAGGTCACCTTGAACTGCGGGCCGAATTTGGGGCTGGTTTCCCAAGCCCCCGCGAGCTTCAGCCGCTCACCGGCGGAAAGCGGCGGAAACGTTCCGACGATGGTGATTTTTTTCCCGTCATCGACGAAAAATTTCAGGACGGAATAGCCGTTGTCCGGGTTGAAGAACAACACCGACTCGATCGTGCCCTCGAGTGCTTCCATGGACGGCTATTTTAGCATGAATCCGGGAAGGTCTTGATGCCGGCGTTGACTTGTTGTTGAGGCTTCCCCCTCGACTGTGTTAATTTTGGGACGTGGCTTTTCTCCGCATCTTGTGCAACGCCGTATTGAGCGCCCTGCTTTTCTGCTTTCTCCTGGCCCTGCTCGTCGCCGACCTGAATATCAACCTCCCTATCACGGCCGGCGTTTTCCTCGTCCTCACGGGGGACCTCTTCATCCTCTATGGGATCCCCGCGACCCTGGCCGTTATGCTCGTCTCGTCCGCCTACCGCTTCATCTCCGGCCGGCGCAGACGGCTGTCCTTCATCGCGCCGCCCTTCCTCGTCTTGAGCATGTCGCTCCTTGTCCTGGCCGCACTGATCATCATGCGGGAGAACACCGCCTATTTCTCGGCCTTCTTCGTCCCCGGGTTCCAGGCCGGTTTAAAGGCCCAGATGATCGCTCTCTTCGTCCTGGCCGTGACAGGGCTGGTCGTCCACTTCCAATACCGCCATCGCCGGCCCAGCCCGGCGGCGATCTCCGCATATTTCGTCCTCCTCCTGGCCGTCCTCGGCTTCGCCGTCTGGCAGCGGGTCGTCTTCCCCGCGCCGCGGCGGTCTCTACGGACGGCGGTCCAGAAGGCCCCCGCCATGGACAAGCGGATCACCTTGATCGGTCTGAACGGTCTGACCCTCGATTTCATACTTCCCCTGGCCGCGGAAGGGAAGCTGCCGAATTTCACAACTCTCATGGAGCGCGGAAGCTTCGGGCGGCTGGAAAGCTTCACCCCCAACGACCCTTTCGTCCTCCGCCATACCATCAATACCGGCAAATACCCCGGCAAACATCGCATGATTTCGGACAGCCGCTACTCCCTGCCCGGGCTGGAGCGCCGGCTGGAAGTGGTACCCCGCTTCATCCTCTTCCGCCAGTTCACCCGCCTGGGGCTGCTGCGCATCGAGGTCAACGACGCCCCGCCCCAAATCAAGGATCTCTGGCGGATCGCCCTCGAATTCGGCCTGCCTGCCGTGTCCTTCGATGTCCCCCCGCCCAACGCGCTGCCCGCTGCTCCGGACATCCGCCTGGAGAAGCTCTTCGGAGCGGCCTTCAAGGACTTCCAGTTCGAGGCGCCCGGTCCGCTGGACAAGCTCCATGAAGCCTTCATCCGCGACGCCGCGTTCGAAGAGGCCGCCTTCCAGGCCAAGTCGGCCGGCGAGCCGCGGGTTTTCTCCCTGGTCCTGAACGGGCTCGGCGACGTCGAGAGCCTGTTCTACAAATACAGCGTCCCCGAAACTTTCGGCGAAATCAAGCAGGACGAGATCCAGAAATACGGCCCCGTCATCCGCCATTACCTGCAATTCTACGACCAGATCATCGGGAAATATATGGCCGCCTTGAAAGACGACGAGATGCTCATTGTCTATTCGCCCTTCGGCATCGAACCCCTGCCGTTTTGGAAAAGACTGGTCGAATGGCTGCTGGGCAACGCCGCCGCGTCGGCCTATCACGAACAAGCCCCGGACGGGGCCGTCTTCTTCTTCGGCAAAAGCGTCGCCCGCGGCCGCAAGCTGAGCCCGATCAAGCTCGTCGATCTCCTGCCCAGCGTGCTCTATTCCCTGCGCCTGCCCGTGGCCAAGGATATGGACGGAATCGTCCGGGGGGCGGTCTTCACCAGGGAATTCATGGACGAGAACCCCATCTTCACGATCACGTCGTACGAAGATATGGAAGTGCGGCCCCGGGAGCCGCCGCCCAAGAAATGAAACCGCGGCTCAGCGGATGATTTTCAGCATCCGGTTCCAGCGAGCCTTGGGCAGGAAGTTGACAAGCTTCTTCAGCCGGTCGCGGAAAGCGGTCTTGAGGTAGGCGTCGCGCTCGGCCTTGTAGGAAAAATAGATGACCCATGGCCGGCCCTTGATATTGACCTGGGGCAGAAAGCCCCAATAGCGGGAATCGGCACTGTTGTCGCGGTTGTCCCCCATGACGAAGAGTCGGCCGGCGGGGACCGTCACCGGGCCGAAGTTGTCGCGGATGGTGTCGGAATACTGATAGAGGTCGTTCTTGGCGATGATCTGGCTGTCGTTGTGGACTTTGTAGGGCTCTTCGAGCGGCTTGTCGTTGACGAGAACCTGCTTGTTCCTGATCTCGATCTTCTCCCCCGGCAGGCCGATGACCCGCTTGACGAAGTCCTTGGTCAAATCGTTGGGATACTTGAACACCACGATGTCCTGGCGGCGGATGGGGCGGCGCGGCAGAAGGGCTCGATCGATGGCCGAAGGCGAATTGACGTAAACGAACTTGTTGACCAGGAGGAAATCGCCCACCAGGAGAGTCGGCTCCATGGATCCTGTCGGGATCTGGAAAGCCTGGACGACAAAGGTCATGACGAAAAAGACGAAGACGGCCGTCTCGGCGATAAGCTCGAAATATTCGCGAATGATGCCGCGCTCTCTCTTGGCTTTGCCTTTGCGGCGGACAGGGCTTAGCTCCGGCTGGGGTTGTTCCTGCAATTGGAGCGGTTCCTGCGGTTGCACGCTGTCGTTCATGAAATCACCTGTAAAATAAAGGGTTACTATAGCCTAATCCCACTCCGACTTCAACCGCCCCCCGACCCGGCTTGATTTGAACGCGCGCGCTGTGCCAGAATGTGCGGACCACTATGAACTTCACCTTGTTCGGCTACCCCAAGACAGGCAAGACTACATTATTTAATATCCTTTCGGGCGCCCAAGCCGACCCGAGCGCCTATGACGGACGCCGCGAAGCCCACGAGCATATCTCGGCGGTCCCGGACGCCCGGCTCGACCGCCTGGCCGGCCTCTATCCCGACCGCAGGAAGGTTGCCGCCGCCATCGACTTCATCGACCTGGCCGGCACGAATTACGGCGAGGTGAAAACAGGCACGTTCCTCAACGCCCTGCGCAAGGCCGACGTCCTCATCCACATTGTCCGCGGCTTCCGCGACGAACGGATTCCCCACGCCAAACCCTCGATCGATCCGGCCGGAGACATCCGGGCCATGGAGGACGAGCTTCTCCTTTCCGATCTCCTGTCCATCGAACAGCGCCTGGAAAAACTGGACAAGGAACTCAAAAAAGCCAAGAGCCCGGAGGGCGAGAAGGAGCAGAATCTATTGCTTCGGCTCAAGCTCCAGGCTGAGGGCGGGATCCCGCTGCGGATCTTTTCCTGGACCGAGGCCGAGGAAAAGGCGGTCCGGGCCTTCGCCTTCCTCAGTCAGAAGCCCATCCTCCACCTTCTCAATTTCGATGAATCCGATATCCCCCGCCTCGCGGAGATCGAAAAAGAGCTCGGCGCGGCCATCCCCGGTACAACCGTCCTGGCCGCTTGCGGGCGTATCGAGCGCGAGATCCAGGAGATCGGCGACCCCGCCGAGAAGGCCGCCTTCCTGGCCGAATATGGACTGCTCGAACCGACGCCGGCGCGTTTTTTTAGGGCCGCCGTCGGATTGATGGACCTCGTCTTTTTTTATACCATCGGCAAGGACGAAGTCCGGGCCTGGCCCATCCGCCGCCATTCTTCAGCCCTGCGAGCGGCAGGAGCCATCCACACCGACATCGAAAAGGGATTCATCCGGGCGGAAGTCGTGACCGGCGACGAGCTCTTCCGCCAGGGCTCCTGGCAAGCGGCCAAGGATAAAGGCGCCCTGCGGCTGGAAGGCCGCGACTACACCGTCCAGGACGGTGACGTCATTTTTTTCCGGTTCGCCCCATGAATGCCGCCTTCATCGTGGAAGCCGCCGATCCCTCCTGCTCGGCCAGGGCCGGGGTCATTCGAACGGCCCACGGGGACATCCAAACGCCGGCGTTCGCGCCGGTCGCCAGCCAGGGCGCTGTCAAGGGGCTGACCCACGAACAGGTCTCCGCACTTGGCGCTCAGCTCATCCTGTGCAATTCCTATCATCTCTTTTTGCGCCCCGGCGCGGATGCCGTCCGGGCCCTGGGCGGCCTGCACCGTTTCATCGCCTGGCCCAAACCCATTCTGACGGACAGCGGCGGCTACCAGATTTACAGCATGTCCCCTTTGGCCAAGGTCAAACCGGACGGCGTGGCCTTCTCTTCGCACCTGGATGGGACCAAGCTTTTTCTGACGCCGGAAAACGTCGTCGATATCCAGCTCCAGCTCGGCTCGGACATCATGATGGCCCTGGACTACTTCGTGCCATTCGGATCCGGGCCGTCCCAATCGGCGGCGGCCGTGGACGTCACGACCCGCTGGGCCCGCCGGGCCCGGACGCATTTCGCCGCCGCGGGGGCCGCCGCACAGCTCTGGGGCATAACCCAGGGCGGCGTCGATAAGGACTTGCGCAAGCGCAGTACCGAGGAGATCATCGCCCTCGATTTCGACGGCTACGCCCTGGGCGGGCTGGGCATCGGCGAGGCCAAGAGCCAGCTCCACGAGATTCTGGAGCGGAGCGACCGGCTTCTGCCTCGGGACCGTCCGCGCTACCTCATGGGCATGGGCTACGTCGCCGACATCCTTGAAGCCGTCGCCCGCGGCGTCGATCTCTTTGACTGCGTCCTGCCGACGCGCAACGCCCGCAACGGTTCGCTCTTCACCCGCCGCGGCGTCGTCGTCATCAAGAACCGCAAGTACGCCGACGACCCCCGGCCGATTGAGGAAGGCTGCGGCTGCTACACCTGCCGGACCTTCTCCCGGGCCTATCTACGGCATCTTTTCGAGCGTTCCGAAATGACCGCCGCGACGCTCAATACCATCCATAATCTTCATTTTTATCTTGACTTCCTGGGTAAAATACGGCAAAGTATCCAATCCCATTCCTTTCAACGTTTTAAGCTGGAATTCGAAGAATCCACAATAAAGGACGGAGCCCCATGATACTCAGCGGACTTTTCGCCTTCGCCCAGCAGGGCAAAACGGCGGCCCCCGCGCCGGTTCCCCAGGGAAACATGCTCACCGCGCTACTTCCCTTCATCCTCGTGTTCGTCATCTTCTACCTGCTCATCATCATGCCCCAGAGAAAGAAGCAGAAAAAGCAGCAGGAGCAGATCAGCGCTCTTAAGCCCGGCGACCGGGTCATCACCACGGCCGGCATCTACGGCACCGTCGTCGGCGTCCAGCCGGATAAAATCGAGGTGAAGATCGCGGCCAACGTCATCGTCAAGATCACCAAGGGCGCCGTCGGCGTCATCCTCGGCAAGGAAGACGGCGCCGCGGAAAAAACCGAATAGCCGCGTATCTTCCAAGGAACGTGTTCACATGAAAAAGGGTTTACGCTGGAAAATCGTTTTGACCGTGGCCGTGCTGGCCGTCTCCGTGTTCATGTACATCCAGAACAAGATCCATCTGGGACTGGACCTCAAGGGCGGCGTCCACCTGGTCATGCAGATCCTGACCGAGGACGCCGTGCGCATGGACACCGACCAAACGGCCCTCCGCCTCCAGGACGCTTTTAAAAAGAACGCCATCACCTTCTCCTCCATCGTCCGTGCTGAGGGCTCGGGCAAGATCGCCCTGCAGGGCCTCAACGCCGACCAGGAAGGCAAGGCTCGCGAACAGCTCGACCTTTACGCCCGGGAGTGGGACTCCACCTTCAGCGGNNGTCGACAATCCCGAACACGTCCAGAGCATCATCAAGACCGCGGCCGTCCTGGAATGGCGGCTGGTCAAGGCCGGCCCGGCGGCCGACGAGGCCACCCTCCTCCAGCCTTTTAATGGAACCGTCCCCGAGGACGGCGAGGTCCTCAAGGGCGACCCCAAGCGCGGTCACTCCGGATTTTATCTGGTGGCCAAGGTACCGGCCGTCACCGGCAAGGATTTGCGCCAAGTCCGCCGCTCCCAGGACGAATGGAACAATCCGGCCGTCGGCTTCCAACTCTCGCCGGAAGGGGCCCGGCGCTTCGAACAGGTCACCGGCGACAACATCGGCCGGCAATTGGCCATCGTGCTCGACAACAAGGTCCAATCCGCCCCCAACATCAACGCCCGCATCTCCGACAGCGGCATCATCCAGGGCGGCTTCACCCTCGAATCGGCCGACGACCTGGTCCTCATCCTCCGCTCCGGGGCCCTGCCGGCGGGGATCAAAACCCTGGAAAACCGGACCATCGGCCCCTCGCTCGGCGCGGAGTCGATCCGGGCCGGTTTCCTCTCCGCCCTGATCGCCCTGGTGGCCATNNTGGCCCTCTTCCTCAACCAGGTCATCCTCTTCGGCACCCTGGCCTACTTCAAGGCTACGCTGACGCTGCCCGGCATCGCCGGCATCATCCTGGGTATCGGGATGGCCGTCGACTGTAACGTGCTCGTCTTCGAGCGCATCCGTGAGGAGCACGCGCTGGGCAAGAGCATCCTGCAGTCGATCAGCCTGGGGTTCGACCGGGCCTTCCGGACGATCTTCGATTCGCACATGACGACGATCATCTCGGCCGTCTTCCTCTTTCAGTTCGGGACCGGCCCGATCAAGGGATACGCGGTCACCCTGATCATCAGCCTGGTGGCCAACCTGTTCACGGCCGTCTTCGTCTCCCGGCTGATCTTCGACCTGACCCATTCCAGCAAAACGGCACAGTTGAGTATCTGACAATGCAATTCTTCAAAACCCCCCACATCAACTTCATGAAATACCGGTTCGTCGCCCTAGGCGTCACCGGCGCCGTCATCCTGGCCGGAGCCCTGAACATCTTTCTGGGCAAGGGCCTGAAGATGGGCGTGGACTTCGGCGGCGGGACCCTCATCCGGGTCATGTTCAAAGTTCCCACTTCGACGGGCGACATCCGCAGTGCGCTGTCCAAAGTGGGACTGGGCGAGAGCGTCATCCAGGAAAGCGGCGAACCCAAACGGGAATATCTCATCCGCACCCTTCAGGTGCTCAGCGCCGCCGACGCCCAGAAAGAGCTCGAAGCCCACCAGGAGCTCGGCAACAAAGTCATCGAAACCCTCAGGAGCGACGACGGCCAGGCCGAAAAGGCCCGGGGCCTGCTGGATCTCAATGCCATCGATCACGCCGGCCTGAGCGCCCTCCTCAAGCCCTTGCTCGGCGACAGCGCCGAGGCCGAGGCGATCAAAGTCATCGAGTACCGGGCCAAGAAGACGCCCGGCCCCGGGATCATCGAGGATTTCAGCCTTCTGCCCCAATCCGGGATCTCCGCCGGGGCGGCCAAAGAAATCCAAGCCAAGACGTATCTGGGCAAGATGAGCGTCATCAGCAAGGAGACGGTCGGACCCCAGGCCGGCGCCGACTTGCGGCGCAAAGCGACCATGGCCGTCATCTGGTCGCTCATCGGCATGCTCGTCTACATCGGCTTCCGCTTCAAGCTGGAGTACGGCGTTTCGGCCATCGTCACCCTGACCCAGGACGTCCTGATGGCCCTCAGCGTCTACTCCTTCACCAGCCGCGAGATCAACCTGCCCATCATCGCCGCNNAACGATACGGTCGTCGTCTTCGACCGGGTCCGGGAAAATCTCAAGCTCATGCGCAAGGTCCCCTTCGAGGAGATCCTCAACAAAAGCATCAACCAGAGCTTGGGCCGGACGATCATCACTACCGGCACGGTTTTTCTGGCCGTCCTGTCGCTCTTCCTCTTCGGCGGCAAGAGCATCAACGACTTCGCCTTCATCATGCTCTTCGGCTCCATTGAGGGTGTCTACTCGACGATCTACCTGAGCTGCCCGGTCGTCCTGTTCTGGACCCAGATCTTCCCCTCGACAGTCAAAAAGGGCGGGCGGAAATAATTTGCCGAGGAAGGCTTGTCAAACGGCCCCATTTCGTTTATACTTTTTTTCTGTCTGGGTACATCATAACTCTAACGATATGAGGTAAAGAATGGCTGAACCAACAAAGCCGAATTCCTCAACCCGAACGCCCGTCCCCGACATGTTTCGCGACTCCTTTTTCGTCAAGGAGAAAAGCGGCGGACGGAAAGCGTTCGCGTTCCCCTTCGCCTTTCTGCTTCATCTCGCCATCGTGGGCGTTCTCGTCGTCATCCCCCTGATGTCCACCGGAAACGTTCCGCGGATCGAGATCACCAGCGCGTTCCTGGCCCCTCCCC
>PMCY01000302.1 GCA_003154255.1 Candidatus Aminicenantota bacterium
TCGGCTTTGAAACCGGGCCAGGCCGAGGGGATGACGGGATCACTCAGCAGCCCGGCGTATGTCGGGCGGATCCCCAGGATGTAATCAAAGCTGACCCGGTACATCCAGGCCGCCGTCCCCGTCTGCCAAGAATGGCTGGCCCGGCCCGGGCTCCCGTGCTCGTCGCTGGTGATGTATTGCGAATAGACATAGGGTTCGGCGGCGAAGATATCCGAATCGACCCGGTCAGGGAGGAGTGTCTGGTAATAATCGAAGGCGGCATCGCCCCGGCCGAGCAGACATTCCGCCTGTATGAGCCAAGCCGCCGGATGGCAGAAAACGGCGCCGTTTTCTTTTTTGCCCCGGACGCAGCGGGTGATCAGCCCGATTTTGGGATCGATCTCGCGGAAAGCCGGGGCGCAGATTTTCGGTCCATAATCGCTTCCCAACAACCGCCGGGCGCTGTCCATGGCTTGGACCAGACGGGCGCGGTCGGGCAGGCCGGCGATGACCGCCCAGCTTTGGGTGTTTATGAAAATTTTTCCGTATGTGTTTTCACGCGACCCGATGCGGCGGTCATATTCACCGAACGCCCGAATATACCATTGGCCGTCCCAACAGTGCTCTTCAACGGCGCCGCGGAACCGGTCACGGAGGGCGCGGACGTTCGCCAAATGATCCAGCCGGCCGGCGGCCTCCAAAAGCTCGAAAAGACGGTCGAGCATGGCCGCGTAAAACATCCCGCCCCAGACGCTCTCTCCGCCATCCTCTCCGCCAATATAATCGAGGGTATCATTCCAATCCCCCCGGCCGAAGATGGGCAGGCCATGGCGGCCGGTGTTTCCCCGGGCGAAGCGGACGACCGCCAGGAGATGGTCCAGGATCGATCCCGGCCCGGCATCCAGAAATGTCTCGATTTCATCCAGCAGCGCATAATCGCCCGTTTCTTTGATGAATTCCGTCACGGCTAGGATGAACCAGAGGGGATCGTCGCAGTGCTTGGTGAATTCGCCCTGGCTCGCAAAACCTCGCGTAGGACTGCCCTCGCTTCGCTCGGGACTGCCCTGGCCATCCTGGCTACGCGTAGGACTGCCAGGCATCGCCTGGCTGTCGCCATAGAAATGATGATAGACCCTCCCGTCCGTCTGCATCTGGCGGGCCAGCAGGCCGATCCGCTCACGGGCCTTGGCCCGATCGGATATCGTGATGGCGATCACGTCCTGGGCCGTGTCCCGGAAGCCGAAGCCCCGGCCGATGCCCCAATAGTAGAAGCTGACCACCCGGCCCACGTCGAAAGCGACTTTGGCCTGGTAAGGCGACCAGCCGTTGAGGAAGATGTCGGCATGCGGATCGGGCGTCTCGACGCGGGTGCAACTGAGGAAAGAACGCCAATTTTCCCGGACTTGGGCGAAGGCGCGTTCGATGGAGGCGCCGTCGCGAAAGGCCAGGGCCATACCCCGTTTCCGCTGTTCGAATTCGGGCTTGGGGATGACTCCGAGGGAAAAGACAATATCCCGCGTTTCGCCGGGCGCGAGGGTGATGTCCGTCTGCAGGGCGCCGACAGCGTTGCCGAAATCCGTGTCCCGCGACGACAGCCGCCCCGATTCGACGGCCAGGGGATTGGATTCGCTGCGGTACGGTCCGATGAAGCGCTCGCGAAGGGTTTCGTAGGCAGCGACGGGAGTGTTGACCGTGAAGTAGGCCCACTGGTCCCATTCCTTATTTTCCTGGTGCTGGGTGCCGCGCGTCTCCGTCACCCAGTAGGTTTTGGTGGCGAAAAGGGTGTCGAGGTCCTTCTCAAAATGGACGCGGTTGAAATGCTGGTCGTCGCACTGGTTGATCAGGTCGACCAGAGCGTGGCCGAGGGCGAATTCGACGTAGCCGATGACGGACAAGCGGCGCGCTCGGCCGCTCGCGTTGGCCAAGCGGGCCCGCCAGATTTCGCGGTCATCGTCGGTCGGGACGAAATACAGGACGGATGAAGAGATGCCCTCGACGTCGGCTTCAGCCCGCGTGTACCCGAATCCGTGGGCCACGCGATAGGATTCGAGATAGCGGCCGACCGGCTGCCAGGTCAGGCTCCAGACGGAGCCGGAGTCGCGGTCCCGGACATAAATGTACTTGCCCGGCCGGTCGGGCGGGACGTCGTTGATACGGTAGCGGGTGATGCGTCCGTGGAGCGGGCTTTTGAAATAGCTGATCCCGCCGCCGTTGTTGGAGATAGTGGCGAAATACCGTCCGTTATAGAGATAGTTGATCCAGGGGGTGGGAGTGGCTGCGTTGGTGATGATATATTCCCGCCCATCCTTGTTGAAATGACCGTAATTCATGCGCTGATCCTTCAAAGGGGGGCGGAGTGCCGCGGCGCCAATTAAATTTTCCGTTCGACGAAACCGGAGTCGCTGTGGTCACGGGTCATGGTCTTCAGCCGGCGGATCATGTCCCGCAGATTGATAAACCCGCCCACCGAGAACCAGACGATGACCACGATGGAGACGCCTAAATAAATCGAGACATAGGCTTTCCAGAAGCCCATCCAGGCCTCGTTGCCGATCGTCCGGGTCAGGTTGAGGATGGTCCCGATAATGAAGACGATCACCCAGGACAAAGTCCAAGCATAGGTGGCGATGTAGATGACNNCGGGTTTCGTCCGCGACCAGATGCCGGCCGCGGTGAAGCATACGGTCCATATCGAAGGCCCGGCCGCGGCTGGTCAGGAGCGAGACGACGACGTAAACGACGACCGAGCCGGCCATGGCCAGTCCCCAAAACATCTGCCCGTTGATGGGAAAATTCGGATCGAGCTGGCGGATGACGATCCCGCCGACGGCGGTGATTGATCCCGTCAACATGCTCGACCAGGCTGCCGCCGTCGTCCCCCGTTTCCAATACAATCCGCCGATGATCACGGCGCCGCTGCCGCCGGCGAAGATGGCCCCGGTGACGGCGAAGAAGAGAAAGATGTACTCGCTCTGCTGGAAGAGCAGGCTGAAGAAAAAGACGAAGACGGCCACGCCTGAAATGGCCCATTGGAGGACCCGGAT
>PMCY01000266.1:0-791 GCA_003154255.1 Candidatus Aminicenantota bacterium
TTGATGCTCTTGAACCAGCTTACGCTGAGAAAGAAATCGTCGCTCGGATGGCCGATTCCCGCTCCCAGCCGGAGGCTGGAGACGGTTTTATAATAAGGATTAAAGCCGGCCGAGAAGTCGATGCTCATCAACCGTCCCGGATAAAACCGCAGATAGCTCGTCACTTCACTGAACCGGGGCGGCAGGCCGTCAACCCGGTAGTAGCTCAGCGGCCCCTTCTCCGGCGCCAGATAGAAAGTCTGGCTCAGCCCAAAGGTCAGGATCTCGCGCGGCTGCGCGGTCGGCCCCGCGTCGCGCGCTTTGATGTAGAGGTGATTGGTCAACCCGTAGGTCAATTGATGATACCGAAAATAGCCGCCCGAAGTGATGATCCGGTCGCCGTTCGTAAGCGGGCTGTCGTAATGGTAGGACACCACCGGCTCGATCAGGTGCTTGATACGGGTGTTCTTCAGCTCGAAAATTCTGAAGAAACGCGGCCCGATGAGGTCGATGCCGATGCCGTAGCGGGCCACGCCCAGAGGGTCGTCGACGATCTGGCGGTTCCCCGCCGGGTCGGTTTTATATGTGCGCCAGTAGTAGCTGAAGTCCCCGCTCAGGGCCACGTTGGCGCTCAACCAGGGAAGGGCCGACCAGGGCAGGCTGAGGACGGGGGAGAATGAAGCGCTTTCCATTCGCAGCTCTTTCCCCTTGTCGAAGTCTGACTTCCAGCCGTACTGCGAACTCGTGAACCCGCCGCCGAACGAGAGGTAAAAAGGTCCGAGGAGCTTGATCTTGTAGGAATTGAGGCTGAT
>PMCY01000266.1:808-2090 GCA_003154255.1 Candidatus Aminicenantota bacterium
CATGGCCCGTTGGAAATTGGCGTCAAATTCGCGCAGGAAGTCGAAGCTGCTTTGGTAGTCGACGGCCGCGGTCAGGCTGAACCCCCCCGGCAGCGTCTGGTTGTGTTTCCAGCGGATGATGTAGGCGTCGGNNCCTTTCTTGGCGTAATAATTGGCCTCGATCGTGAAATCCATATTCCGGGCGATGGCCCAGTAGAAGTTTTCGGTGATGTAGAAGCCTTTGACCCCCGTGTAGCCGATTTCCGGCGTGAGGAAACCGGTGGCCCTGTCCCGATTAAGCGGGTAACGCATATAGGGCCAGTAGAAGACCGGGACGCTCTTGATGCGCAGGGTGGCCCCCCACATGTCAATATAGTCGTCTTTCTTCAGGTTGGCCCGGGCGCAAGTGAACCCCCAACGCGGGTTGGGCTGGGCGCAGGCTGTGAAGGACATTTTGTCCATCTTATAAATATCACCCTCGCGCTTCACGGAATCAGCTCGGTACCATAAGGACGTTTCGATCATTCCGAAGGCCTTCTCCATCTTGCCCTGGGCCGTGTCCAGGTTGAATTCCAGCCGGTCCGCGGAAACGACTTCATAGGCGGCGGTGGGCGGAGGAGGCGGGGAGAGGGTCCCATCTTCATTGACGACGAGAGCCGGCGGGGGAGGCGTGGGTTTGGCGGCCTGCCCCGGCACGGCCTTCGGCTTTTTGTCCTCTTCGCCGATATGAAGGGTCACCTTGCCCACGGCCAGAACGTCTTTGGTCCGGGAGTCGGCTTCCAAGTGATCGGCATAAAGGATGATATTCTTATAATGGACTTCGACGTTTCCGTCGGCGATGATGCGGTCGCCGTCCCGTGACCAGCGCTCAGAGACGAGGTAGATGTCGCCGTGTTGGACGGCCGTCTGCTTGGATGGGGCCGCCGGAGCCGCGGGCGGTTTCTGCGGCGGGGCGGCGGCGGTCTGTGTCGCCGCGGTCTGGCCGGCGAGCGTCGGCCCCGTTAAAAAGCCCGCCGCCAGAATGAAAAAAAACAAGACTCCGCCGCATTTTCCGTTTCGGGCCCGAGCATTTTCGATCATACATATAAAACTCTACCACACCCCCCATCGGACATCAAAGAGGGGGCAGGTCCCGCTGTTCAATAAAATCACGAATTGCACTTATTAAACAAATTACAGGCGTTTTTTTCGGCTCATTTTGTTGCCTGGCGGGACCTGACCCTTTGGATTTGGCGAAGAGCCGCTGCTTGTGTCATAATAGCCCGTTATAATTATCCCATCCCATCATCCGAGGAGGATCCGC
>PMCY01000266.1:2128-2640 GCA_003154255.1 Candidatus Aminicenantota bacterium
CTGATGGTCCTGGACATTCGCCCCGGCGACGAAGTCATCACCTCGCCTTTCACCTTCTTTGCCACGGCCGGGGTCATCCACCGCCTCCAGGCCAGGCCAGTTTTCGTCGATATCGATCCCCTGACTTTCAACATCGACCCGGCCAAAATCGAAGCGGCGATCGGCCCGCGCACCAAGGCCATTCTGCCCGTTCATCTTTACGGCCAGATGGCCGATATGGATCCGATCATGGCCATCGCCCGCCGCCATCAGATCCCGGTCATCGAGGACGGCGCCCAAAGTATCGGCGCCGAGTACCGGGGCCGCCGCTGCGGTTCGATCGGCGACATGGGCTGTTTTTCTTTCTTCCCTTCCAAAAATCTGGGCGCTTTTGGGGACGCCGGAATGGTTCTGACCAACGATCCGGCCACGGTCGACAAGCTCAAGCTCCTGCGTGTCCATGGCGCTCCTTCGACCTATTTTCATAAATTTGTCGGCGGCAATTTCCGCCTGGACGCCCTCCAGGCGGCCAT